>CAMWVJ010000110.1 GCA_947177645.1 uncultured Desulfovibrio sp. | reverse complement strand
GCCAAAAGCTACCGCTTCATCCCGGACCACTCCCCAGAACGCCTGCGCGAGATCCAGCTCCACGGCCTGCGCTGGACACTGGCCCAGGCCCAAAAATCGCCGCAGTACCGCGCCATCCTCGACGGCTGCGGCGTCGGCCCGCTGGACATCAGGAGCCTCGACGACCTCCGCTGCCTGCCGCTCACCGACGTGGAAGACTTACGCCGCGGCTATCCGCTGCCCCTCGTGTGCGTGCCCGAGGAACAGATCGTGCGCATCCACGCCTCCAGCGGCACCACGGGCAAGCGCAAGATCCTCGCCTACACCAGGGCCGACACCGAGACCTTCAGCCTCCAGATGGCGCGCTGCTACGAGCTCGCCGGCCTCACCCCGGCCGACCGCATGCAGGTGGCCGTGGGCTACGGCCTGTGGACCGCGGGCGCGGGCTTCCAGCTCGGGAGCGAGCTTTTCGGCATGCTCACCGTGCCGGTGGGCCCGGGAAACCTCGAGATGCACCTCCAGCTCCTCACGGACATGGGCGCCACCTGCTTCGGGGCCACGGCGTCCATGGCGCTTTTGCTCGCCGAGGAGGCCGAGCGCGCGGGGCTGACGGACAGGCTCAGGCTGCGCAAGGTCATCTGCGGCGCCGAGACGCGCAGCGAGAAGATGCGTCTCGCCATCGAGGAAAAACTGGGCCTCGAGGGCAGCTACGACATCGCGGGCATGACGGAAATGTACGGCCCGGGCACGGCCATCGACTGCGACGCGCATGACGGCCTGCACTACTGGGCCGACCTCTTCATCATCGAAGTGCTCGACCCGCAGACCCTCGAGCCCGTGCCCGAAGGCGAGGTGGGGGAAATGGTGGTGACGAGCCTCCGCAAGGAGGCCGTGCCGCTCATCCGCTACCGCACGCACGACCTCACGCGGCTCATCCCCGGGGAGTGCGCCTGCGGGCTCGCCATGCCGCGGCATGACCGCATCCTCGGCCGCTCGGACGACATGATCATCTACCGCGGGGTGAACATCTACCCCGGGCAGATCATGGATGTCATCGGCGAATTTCCCGAGCTCGGCGGCGAGTACCAGATCGAGCTCACGCGCGATGAACGCGGCGTCGACCACCTCGCGCTCACCGTGGAGCGGGCGGGCGACGCAACGGCCGGCGGCGACGCGGCGCTGGCCGAGGCCGTGGCCGCGCGCCTGCGCAGCCGCATCCTCGCGCGCATGGACGTGAAAGTGGCGGATTATGCCAGCCTGCCGCGCACCTTCAGCAAGTCGAAGCGCGTGCTGGACAGGCGCTACGGGAGCTAGGCGCCGGGGCTTTTTCGCGCTGCAGGCGCATCATGCCCCTGCGGACGCAAACAAGAGCGAGCCATGTTCTCTTCGTCATTCGCGCTCTACTGGCCGCTGGCGCTGGTGGTTTTCGCCAACGTCCTCTACAATCTCTCGGCCAAGTCCATCCCCAGGGGCTGTTCGCCGTGGACGGTGCTGGTCGTCACCTACCTCACCGCCTCCGTGCTGTCCTTCATCTCCTATTTCCTGTTTGAAAAGGACAGGGATTTTCTCGCCTCGCTCGCGCACACGAACTGGACAGGCTTTGTGCTCGGCCTTTCCATGGTGGGCCTCGAAGTGGGCTATATCTTCATGTACAGGACGGGCTGGAAGATCAGCGTGGCCTCGCTGCTCGCCAATGTGCTCTTGGCCGTGCTCCTGCTCTTCATCGGGCTCGTTTTCTACCGGGAGCACCTGAACCTGCGCCAGCTCGCCGGCATCTGCCTCTGCCTGCTCGGGAGCTTCCTCATCATGCAGGAGTAGCGGGGCCGCTCTATTTTTCGCCCTCGGCGGGCGCATGGTCGCCGGCGAGGCCGCGCTCGCGGATGAGGGCGGCGGCGCGCTTGGCGAGGGTGCCCACTTCCGGCTTGGAGATCTGGCCGTCCGCGCCCACGCTGACGCCCTTGTGGCGCAGTTTTTCGGTGATCAGCGAGGAGAAGAGCAGCACGGGCAGCTGCTTGAGGATGGAATCGTTCTTGATGCGGCTCGTCAGGTTGAGGCCGTCCATCATGGGCATTTCGATGTCCGAGACCACCACCTGCACGAAGTCGCTCAAGGGCCGGCCTTCCTCCTCCACGCGGCGGCGGAAATTGGTGAGGCAATCCCAAGCCTCGCGGCCATTGGTGGTGATGATGACCTTGAAGCCCGCGCGCTCAAGCAGGTCGCGCTGCATCTCGCGCACCAGCGCGGAGTCGTCGGCCACCAGAGCGCGGTAGCCGGTGGTGCCGTCCCAGTCGTCGCCGAGGTCGTCGAGCCGGAGGCTGAGCTTGGGGTTGAGGTTGGCGACCACCTTCTCAAGGTCGAGCAAAAAGATGATGCGCCCCTCGAGCTTGACCACGCCGACAATGGTGTTGCTCGACACCGCGGCCATGTAGGGGTTGGGCTGGTCCACCTGCTCCCAGCTGATGCGGTGGATACGGTTGACGCCCGAGACCATGAAGGCCGTGGTCACGTTGTTGAACTCGGTGACGATGGTCTTTGGCTCTTCGGTGCGCGCGGCCGGCGTCTTGCCGAGCCAGAGGGTGAGGTCGACGAGCGGGATGATGCGCGAGCGCAGGTTGAAGGCGCCGAGCACGCTCTCGTGCTGCACTTCGGGGAGTTCCGTGACCTTGGGCATGCGGATGATCTCCAGCACCTTGGCCACGTTGACGCCGTAATAGCCGCGATAGCTGGCTGCCTGGTCCTCGCCCACGACCTGCGCCGTGAGCCCCTCCAGCAGGGCGTCCCCCGGCTGGAGCGTCTCGTCCAGGTAAAATTCCACCATTTCCAGCTCATTGGTGCCGGATTCCAGCAGAATATTGGTGATCTCGGACATGCTTCCTCCGTCCCGTGCTCCCGGGGCGCCCGCTAAAAGGCTAGAGCGACGCCAGCCATTCCTCGGCCGCGTCAATAAGGCTTTTCGGCGTGGATGCGCCAGCCGTTAGACCTGCGCGGGATTTTGTCGCAAATCTTTTGGCGGAAAGCTCCCCGGCGTGCTCCACATGGAAGGTCTCCACGCCGGCCTGGGCCGCCAGCGCGGCAAGGCGGCGGGTATTGCCGCTCTCGCGGCCGCCCACCACCACCATCACGTCCACCTGGCCCGCGATCTCGCGCGCCTCTTCCTGGCGCTCGCGCGTGGCCCCGCAGATGGTGTTGAGCACCGTGAGCCCGGGCAGGCGGGCGCGAAGCCAGGCCTCGATGGCCGCGAAGGCGTCGCGGTCCTGCGTGGTCTGCGAGGCGAGCACATGCGGCTCGCCGGGCGAGAGGGGCAGCGCCATGAGCTCGTCGAGGCTGCCGAAGACCCGCGCCTCGCCGGCGGCGTAGGAGAGCAGCCCGCGCACCTCGGGGTGCTCGGCCTCGCCGAAGAGCAGGAGGGAGGCCCCGTCCCGCGTGGCGCGGGCGATGGAAAGCTGCGCGCCCTTGACGCGCGGGCAGGTGGCGTCCTCCACGCTGGCGCCGCTCGCGCGCACGCGCGCTTCCTCCTCCCGGGGGAGGCCGTGTGCCCGGATGAGCACATGGTCGCCGGCGCCGAGCTCGTCCGCGCTCGCCACGCAGGCCACGCCGCGGCCGGCGAAATGCTCGAGCACCTGCGGATTATGGATGATGGGCCCCAAGGTGCAGATGCGCTTCGGTGCGGGCGCGCCGGCACCCTGTGTTGCCAGCGCGTTTTCGAGGTTTTGCAGGGCGAGGCTCACGCCCATGCAGAAGCCGGCGGTTTTTGCGCGAAGAACATCCATGCGAGGCTCCGGGCTCGGGTGGCGGGATGGTCAGGAAAGGCCCTCGCCGTCGAGAAATTCGTCCAGCGCCGTTTCCAGATCCTGCCAATCAGTACAGCGGCACAGGCGTTGGCGCAAGACCCGCACCCCGGGCAAAAACCGCACATAGCGCGGCACCAGCGAGCGCATCTTCCAGAGCGCGCCGTCACCCCACCCATGCTCGCGCGCGAGCCGCACATGCAGGCGGATCATGGCGCGCAGGGACGCGGGTTCCGGCTGCGCCGGCGCCTCCCCGCGCAGGAGGGCGAGATGCGCGCCGAAGACGGCCGGGTCATGCAGGGCGCCGCGCGCGTACATGAGGCCCGTGGCCCCGGTCTCGGCGAGGCAGCGGATGCCGTCCTCCGCGCTCAAAAGGTCGCCGCTCGCCAGGAGCGGGATGGAGAGCCGGCCGGCGAGGCGGGCGATGGCCTCCCAGTCGGCGCTGCCGCCAAAGCCCTGCCGGGCCGTGCGCGGGTGCAGGGTGAGCCACGCGGCGCCGGCGTCCTCGAGGCGCAGGGCGAGGTTCGGCATGACGAGGCGGTCGCGGTCGAGCCCGAGGCGCAGCTTGAAGCCCACGCGCCCCGGGGCCGCCTCGATCATGGCCCGGGCGCAGGCGAGCGCCCGTTCAGGGTCGCCCAGAAGGGCCGCGCCCGCGCCCTGGCGCATGACCTTGGGCACCGAGCAGCCCATGTTGCAGTCGAACCACGCATAGCCGGCCCTGCGCAGGGTGCGCACGGCCTCGGCGAGCACTTCCGGCTCGGCCCCGAAGAGCTGGACCACGAGGGGCTGGTCCTCGGGCAGGCTCATGAGCAGTTCGCCGGTGCCCGGGCTTTTGTAGGCAAGCCCCTTGGCGCTGACCATCTCGGTCACGCAGACGGCCGCGCCGTAGTGGCGGCAAAGGAGCCGGAAGGGCAGGTCGCTGTAGCCGGCGAGCGGCGCGAGCCACGGGGCGTCGGCCGCGAAAGGGAGCGGCGAGGCGGCGCCGGCCGGGGCGGCGGGCAAAAAGAAGCGTTTACGCATGGTCGGCCCGAGCATAGCAGCGGGGGGGCCGGGACGCCACGGCTTTTTTGCCGACCCTTCCGCGCTGGCGTCCTTTTTTTGACCATAGAGGGAACAGCGGCAAAAAACCTGTTAATAACCTCCTTGCATCATAGCATTTTTCGGGATGGCAGGAATTTTGCTGCGTCCTCTGCGTACCACCAGCGCCGGGCCGGAAGGCCCCGCATCAGGCGGTGACGTTTCGCCGCAACCTGTGATAAAAGGAAGGCACCATGCAACGCCGCAAGACCCTTGTCCTCAGTTCGCTCTGCCTCGCGGGCGCGGGGAGCGCCCTGCTCCTCGGCCTGTTGTCGGGCTTCGCGCCGCGGGGCGAGGGCTTCGAGATCCGGCGCCGGGCCAGCGCCCAGGTGGTGAGCCTCCAGGCGCAGGATATGCCCGCGCCCATCTTCCAGACGGGCGACGGCACGCATGTGTGGGCCGTTCGCCGGCGCGTGCGGGCCGAGGCGTCCGGCCCCGGCGAGACCACCCTCGCGGCCGCGCGGGCGGGGTG
>CAMWVJ010000109.1 GCA_947177645.1 uncultured Desulfovibrio sp. | reverse complement strand
GGCTGCGCGCGGGCGTGGGACTCGCGGGCGGGGCCGTGCTTGTGGGCGGGGGCACCTTCCGCGCTGATGACCCGCAACTGACCGCGCGGGACGTGGACGAAGCCCCCCCGCGCCAGCCGCTCGCCTGCGTCCTCACCTCGCGCCTTCCCGCGCCTGACGGCGCGCGCCTTGTGCGCGAGCGCCCGGAGGAAACGGTCTTCTTCGTCACGCCGGCCGGGGCGGCCTCCGCCGAGGCGCAGGCCCTGCGCGCTGTTGGCGTGCGCGTCTTCGCCCTCGCGGCGTCGCCGGGGGGCGTGCCGCATTTTTCCACCATGCTCCGCATCTTGCGGCAGGAGCTGGGCTGCCTGTATGTGCTCTGCGAGGGCGGGAGCTACCTCGCCCTTGGCATGCTTGAGGCCGGCCTCGTGGACGAGTTCCACCTGCACCTCGCGCCGCTCATCCTGGGCGATGCCGAGGCGCGGCCGCTCTTTGCGGGGCGCACGCCGCTGGACCTGGACGAGGGGTTGCGCCTGCGGCTCTGCGGGCTCGAGCGCTGCGGCGAGGACGCGCACCTGCTCCTCCGGCCCCGGCCGGCCAGCGGAGAGCGGCCCTGATGTTCACCGGCATCATCCAGTGCGAGGGCGAGGTCGTGGCCTTGCGGGAGATGGCAGCGGAACGCCGCTTCCGCATCCGCCCGGCCGAGCCTTTCAGCGGCCTCACGGACGGCGAATCCATCGCGGTGAGCGGCGTCTGCCTCTCCGTGGAGGAGCATGATCGGGACACGTTCACGGCCTACGCCTCCGCCGAGACCCTGAGCCGCACCACCTTGGGGGCGCTCTGCGCGGGTGGGCGCGTGAACCTCGAGCGGGCGCTGGCCGTGGGCGACCGCCTCGGCGGCCATATGGTGAGCGGGCATGTGGATTGCGTGGCCGTGGTGAAGAGCATCGCGCGCCGGGGCGAATCCCTGTGCTGCCGGCTCGATTTTCCCGCGACCTACGGCGGCGAGGTCATCCCGAAAGGCTCGGTGGCGCTGGACGGCATCAGCCTCACGGTGAACGCCTGCGGCCCGGATTTTCTTGAGGTCAATGTCATCCCCGACACGCGGCGGCGCACCACCATGGGCGCCTGGCGCCCCGGGAGCCGCGTCAACATGGAGACCGACCTCGTGGGCAAGTATGTGGCCCACCTGCTCGGACCTTGGCAGGAGGCCGTTAGGGCAGCGGGCTTTCGGCCCGGCGCCCCCCGCACCAGCGCCCCGGCGGGCGGCCTGACGCTGGACACCCTGCGCGGGGCCGGATTTTTGTGAGCCGGCCATTGCCGGGATTTTCCTGAACGGGAAACGGAGCGGCGCGCCCTCCGGGCCGCGCCCCCACGGGAGCGAACATGAGCGATATCACCACCATCGCCGGGCAGCTCGACGCCCGCGGCCTGAAGGTCGGCCTTGTGGCCGCGCGCTTCAATGACTTCATCGTTGACCGCCTCGTGGCGGGCGCCGTGGACTATCTCACGCGCCACGGCCTCGACCCGGCGACGCTCACCATCGTGCGCGTGCCCGGGGCCTTCGAGCTGCCGCTCGTCTGCCGCAGGCTCGTGACCGCGCACAAGTTCGACGGCCTCGTGGCGCTCGGCGCGGTCATCCGCGGGGCCACGCCGCACTTCGACTATGTGTGCGCCGAGGCCACCAAGGGCATCGCGCACACCATGCTCGAATCGGGCACGCCCATCGGCTTCGGCCTGCTCACCTGCGACACCATCGAGCAGGCCATCGAGCGCGCGGGCTCCAAGGCGGGCAACAAGGGCGTAGAGGCCGCCGCCGCCATGCTCGAGACCGTCCGCGTTTTGGAGCAGCTCTAGGGCATGGCCGCGAACAAGCGCCCCACGCGCCGAAGCGCCCGCGAGCTGGCCTTCCAGGTGCTCTACGGCCTGTGTTTTTCGCCGGCGAAGGACAAGGACGCGCTCTGGCGGCAATTCGTGCTTTCGCCGCACAACGCGGCCATGAGCGAGGCCGATCTCGACAGCGAGCCCTCGGGTTTCGCCTGGGAGCTCGTGGACGGCGTGTGGAGCCACACGCAGGAGCTTGACGAGGCCATCGGCCGCTTTTCGCACAACTGGCGCGTGGACAGGCTCGGCAAAATCGAGCTCACCATCCTGCGCCTTGCGCTGTTCGAGCTCTTCTGGCGCGACGACGTGCCGCCCAAGGCCGCCATCAACGAGGCCCTGGAGCTGGCGCGCGAGTTCGGCGACGAGAAGGCGCGGGCCTTTCTCAACGGCATCCTTGACGCGGCCGCCCGTTCGGCCGCAAGCCGGGACGGGGCCGCGGCCCCCGGGTGCGACAGCGAAGCAGGTAAAAAAGAATGATGCAGGAACGCTATCATCCGCAGGAACTGGAAGAAAAGTGGCAGGCCCGCTGGCAGGCCGAGAACGCCTTTGCCTGCACGCACGGCGGCGACAGGCCCAAGTGCTATGTGCTCGAAATGCTGCCCTATCCCTCGGGCAAGATCCACATGGGCCATGTGCGCAACTATTCCATCGGCGACGTGGTGGCGCGCATGCGCCGCATGCAGGGCTTCAACGTGCTGCACCCCATGGGCTGGGACGCCTTCGGCCTGCCCGCGGAAAACGCGGCCATCAAGCATCATGTGCCGCCGGCCGCCTGGACCTACGGCAATATCGCCGAGATGCGCGCCCAGCTCAAGCGCATGGGTTTTTCCTATGACTGGTCGCGCGAGATAGCCACCTGCCGCCCGGAATATTACCGCTGGGAGCAGCTTTTCTTCCTGAAGATGCTGGAAAAGGGCCTCGCCTACCGCAAGAAGGCCCCGCAGAACTGGTGCCCCTCCTGCCACACCGTGCTCGCCAACGAGCAGGTGGAGGAGGGCCGTTGCTGGCGCTGCGACAGCGTGGTGGAGCAGAAGGAGCTGACCCAGTGGTTCCTCGGCATCACGGCCTATGCCGACGAGCTTCTGGCCGACCTCGACCGCCTCGACGGCGGCTGGCCCGACCGCGTGCTCACCATGCAGCGCAACTGGATCGGCCGCTCCGAGGGCGCGCGCATCCGCTTCGGCCTCGAGCGCGACTATGACGGCACGGATTATGTGGAGGTCTTCACCACAAGGCCGGACACGCTCTATGGCGTGACCTTCATGACTCTCGCGCCCGAGCATCCGCTCGTGGAACAGCTCATCGAGGGCAAGCCCCAGGCGGAAGAAGTGCGCGCCTTCGTGGAGCGCATCCGCAATATGGACCGCCTTGAGCGCCAGTCCGACACGCTGGAGAAAGAGGGCATCTTCACCGGCGCCTATGCCCTGCATCCGCTCACGGGCGAGCGCGTGCCCATCTGGCTCGGCAACTTCGTGCTCGCGGGCTACGGCACGGGCGCGGTCATGGGCGTGCCCGCGGGCGACCAGCGCGATTTCGAGTTCGCCCGCAAATACGGCCTCCCCATCCGCGTGGTGGTGGAGCCCGAGGGCGCGCATCTCGACCCGGCCACCATGCAGGAGGCGTATACCGGTCCCGGCGTCATGGTCAATTCCGGCCCCTTTGACGGCATGGACAATGAGGCCGGCAAGAAGGCCGTTGTGGCCGCGCTTGAGGCCGAGGGCAAGGGCAGCTCCGCCATCCAGTTCCGCCTCCGGGACTGGAACATCTCGCGCCAGCGCTACTGGGGCGCGCCCATCCCGGTGGTCTATTGTAATCGCTGCGGCATGGTGCCCGAAAAGGAGGAGAACCTGCCCGTCATCCTCCCGCTGGACGTGAAGGTGCGCGACGACGGCCGCTCGCCCCTGCCCGAAACGCCCACCTTCGTGGACTGTACCTGCCCGCGCTGCGGTGGGCCGGCGCGCCGCGAAACGGACACGCTGGACACCTTCGTGGAATCCTCGTGGTATTTCTCGCGCTACACCTCGGCGCGCGACACCGAGGCGGCCTTCGACCCGGCCTCGCTTTCCTACTGGATGCCGGTGGACATCTATATCGGCGGCGTGGAGCACGCCATCCTGCACCTGCTCTACGCGCGCTTCTTCACCAAGGCCCTGCGCGACCTGGGCTTCTACCCGGCCGACCTCGCCGAGCCGTTCTCGCGCCTGCTCACCCAGGGCATGGTGCTCAAGGACGGCAGCAAGATGTCCAAGTCCAAGGGCAATGTGGTGGATCCCTCGGAGATGATCGACAAATACGGCGCGGACACCGTGCGCCTCTTCTGCCTCTTCGCGGCGCCGCCCGAGCGCGACTTTGAATGGACGGACGCGGGCATCGAGGGTTCCTCGCGCTTTCTTGCGCGCATCTGGCGGCTGTTCATGGAGGAGCGCGAGCGCCTGCTGCCGCTGGCCGCCTGCGGCGCCACGGCCAAGGACGCGACGACCGAGGCCGCGCGCGACCTGCGCCGCAAGTAGCATGAAACGGTCAAGAAGGTCACGTCCGACATGGCCGTGGGCCGCTTCCAGTACAATACGGCCATCGCGGCCACCATGGAGCTTGTCAACGCGCTCTACCTCGCCCGCGAAAAACTGGGCGCGACGGAGCCGGAGCGCCGCGTGTTCTCCTCGGTCATGGCCACGGTGCTGACCCTGCTCTCGCCGGTGGCGCCGCATATCTGCGCCGAGCTCTGGGAACGCCTCGGCCACAAGGGCGACGTGGGCGCCGAGCCTTGGCCCGTGTGGGACGAGGCAGCGCTCGCGCGCGACACCGTGACCATCGCCCTCCAGGTGAACGGCAAGCTGCGCGGTACCTTGCAGGCCCCCGCCGACGCCGACAAGGCAGCGCTGGAAGCCGCGGCCCTGGCCGACCCGGCGGCGCAGAGGCCCCTTGCGGGGCTCACCGTGCGCACGGTCGTGGTGGTGCCCGGCAAGCGCGTCAACATCGTGGCGTCCTAGGCCGCACATGGCAGGCCCCGCGCAGATGCCTGGCCGGGGGGCGGCCAAGGGGGCGCCCGGTACGGGCGGAGAAAAGCCGGGCTTTAGCTTCCTCGTCTGCCCGGACGGGCACATGCTGCGCCGCGCCCTTGACGACGCGCTCGCCGCGTACCCCCCGGAGCGCGGCCAGTGGGAGCGCCATGTCTTCTGGGGCGACGAGGAGCCGCCCCCGCGCTTCTGGGAGCTTTTGAGCCTCGAAGAACTCTTCGGCGCCTCCCGCGCCGTGGTGGTGCGGCAGGCGCAGCTCTGGCCAGCGGCCGTGTGGAAAAAGCTCTCCCGGGCCATTGCCCGTCCCTCGGCGCGCACGGGGCCCGTCTTCTGCTTGGAAGGCGAGTGGGAAAAGCGCCGTCCCAAGATCCCGGCCCATATCACCCGCCTGCGCTGCTTCGCCTTTGCCGATGAGCGCGGCTGGGTCTGGCGCGGCGAGGGC
>CAMWVJ010000108.1 GCA_947177645.1 uncultured Desulfovibrio sp. | reverse complement strand
CTCCCGGGCCGCTGTTTTTGCCGGGGCATGCACCGCGTAAGCCGCGCCGCGCTTTTCCCTACAGTCTTTCGTTTTCGCCGTGCGCAGCCCGCAGCCCCCGCTCGACCGCGGCCTGCGATCCATTGGCATAGCAATAGACGCAGAAATGCGGACAGGTATTGTAGCGGCCAATATCCTTGCTGGGCGCGCACCCACAGGCCGCCCTCTGGCCCCGGTCCTTCACCTGACGCGGGGGCGCGCTCATGGGGAGCGGCACAAGGCTTGACTGCTCCTTGCGCGCCGTGCCGCCGCAGATGTGCGCAAGTTCCGCGTTTCCGGTGCAAAGCCGCAGCAGCAGCGCGGGGTCGATACACCTGTTATGTTCGATTCCAAGATGGCGCAGGTCCACCGTTTCCGCACATGTAGCGAGGCGGAGCGGCGTTTTGAGGCCGGCATTCATCCGCGCGATGCCCTCGGCAAGCTCGATCATCTCCTCCACATCAGGCGCACGGTATCCCGGGGCCTGTTTCGCAAGCCGCAGCGCTGTCTTCTTGTACATGTCGAGAAAACTGAAGACCAGCTTTTCCGTATGCGGCGCGAGCTGTTCGGCTACGTGGTGCAGGCGTTCAAGAATGACGGCAACACTTAGACCATTGCCAATGAGGATGGGGTCATGCCTCCAGATGACGCGATGCCTGCCGAAACGTCCGGAAATTTCCTGAAACGTTGCGATGCGCCTGTCGAGTGAAGGGACATGTGGTTCCAGACCCTCCCGCTCATAGTCATTCAACGTGTACTGAAAATAAAAGGCGATGCCGCGGTCTTCGATTTCGGCAAGATACGGCAGAAGAGGTGAGGGATCCTTGCTCCAGAAGACAATGGCCGCGCACTTTTCAAAGGAGACATATTGGCGCTGGCGCGCATTGAAGGGATTTTGCCACAGGCAGTGGCCGGCGCGCAGCCGGTCCATGAACCATCGGGCGTGGAAGGCCGGGATGTCGGTGGCGCGGCTCGCCGAGATGACAAGGGGCGCAATGGCTGCCTTGGGGCCATTCGGCGTCGTGATGCTGGTTTGAGGCCACTTCATGCGTTGGCCGGGAGCGCGGAGCGCAAGGCCATGGGCTGCGCTTCAGCGGCTTGCGGCCCCCAAGGCACCGCCCCGCTCGGGCGCGATGCCGTGGCGCGCCAGCTTGGTATAGAGCGTGCCCCGGGCAATGCCGAGGGTGCGTGCCGTGGCCGAAACATTGCCGCCATGCGCGGCGAGCGCCTGACGGATGGCCACGGCCTCGGCGTCGGCCATGATGCCGTGAAGCTCGATGTCCGCGCCGTTGCGGGCGCCCCACTCATGATGCGAACCCCCGGCAGCGTTTTGGGCGCCCATGCGCGGGGGCGCCGCTGCCATGCCCGGCAGGGTCTCGGGCGGGAAGTCCTCTACCTCGATGACCTCCCCCTGACGCATGGTGGCCGCATGCACCACGGCATTGTGCAACTGGCGCACATTGCCCGGCCAGGAAAAGGCCAGCATGGCCTCCTCGGCGCGCGGCGAGAACCGCACCCGCTCGAGCCCCATGCGCGCCAGCGTGTGCCGGGCGATGAGCGGGATGTCTTCGGCGCGGTCGCACAGCGGGGGTATCTCGAGGACGAAGGTATTGATGCGGTAGTACAGGTCTTCCCGGAAGGAGCCTGCGTGGAGCATGGCCGTCATATGGCGGTTGGTGGCCGCCACCAGCCGGAAATCCACGGTATGCGCGGTGACGGAGCCCACGCGGCAGACGCTGCGGCTCTCCAGCACGCGCAGGAGCTTGGCTTGTATCTCCGGCGGCATCTCGCCGATCTCGTCCAGAAAGAGCGTGCCCTTGTCCGCAAGCTCGATCTGGCCGATCTTGCCGTCCTGCCGCGCGCCGGAAAAGGCCCCCCGCGCATACCCGAAGAGTTCGGATTCAAAGAGATCCTTGGGGATGGCCGCGCAGTTGATGCACACGAAAGGCCCCTCGGCCCGCGGGCTCTCGGCGTGGAGCGCATGGGCGAACAGCTCCTTGCCAGCGCCTGTGGCGCCGAGGATGAGCACCGGCTCGTCAAGGCGCGCATAGCTTTGCGCCTGCCGCTTGAGGCGCCGCATGACGGCGCTTTCGCCGAGGATGCTCGCAAGGCTGTGCTGCGGCGCGAGGCTCGCCTGGATGCGCCGCTTGTAGTGGCTGATCTTGCGGTCCAGCCGCTCGATCTTGGCGGAAAGCCGCTGGAGCTCCTGCGGGTCATTGAAGAGCGCCTGCGAGACCATGCCCGCCACCTGGCCCGCGCTGTCCCGCACGGGGATGCGGTTGACCACCACGGGCTGGGCACTGCCGGGCCCGAGTTGGCAGAGCTCGCCCATTTCGGGCCTGTCCTCGCGCATGACCACCTGCGCCCGCGAATGGGGGATGACCTCGGTGATGTCGCGCCCGAGCAGCGCGTCCGGCGCTTCGCCCAGAAGGGCCGCATAGGCCTTGTTGACAAAGCGGATGACGCCCTCGCGGTCACAAAACAGCACGCCCATGGGCAGGCTGTCGAGGATAAGGCGGGTGCTTTCGCTGCTGGCGGCAAAGGGCGGCATGGGAACCTCGGGAGGATGCGGGGCGCTCGTGCAATGCCCACAGTTTACCGTCGAGCGCCCCTAGTGGCAAGATTCCGCTCCCCTCAACGGGGCGCAGTGTCCGCGTGGGCGACCTCGTCCTCCATCTCTGTGGCTTCCGGCGGCTGGAAGACGACAAAATGCGGCGTTTCCTCCACCACGCGCCAGTTGCGGCGCACGCGCTGCGGCACGCCGTAGCCCGCGCGGTCATAGGCATCCGCGCGCTCGGCGTCCAGCTGGTCGCGCTCCATGAAGACCGTGAGTTTTTTCTTCAGCAATTCCTCATAGAGGCGGTCGACCTCGCCATTGATCTCCCAGTCGATGAGCCAGTCCGAGCTATAGGCCGGCCTGTCGCCGTTGAGATAGTAGGCGAAGGAAAAGCCGGGGAGGGTCTTGTAGCCGGGGCCGTATTTTTCGCGCAGCTCCCTGAGTTCGGCGAGGCGCCCGAGCATGTCCGCGTCCACCATGACGCCCGAGGCGCGTGGATAGACGCTCCCCGCGTCATGGGTCAGGGCCGCCCTCGGCATGGGCCGCTCGGGGAAGACATAGGGATACTGGTAGCCCGTGCCGAACATGACAAGGCCCGCGGCCAGCGCCGCCCAGGCGAGGGGCCGCACGCGGCCGCCGAGGCGCGCATGCACGGCAAAGAAGGAGAACAGCAACGGCACTGCGAAAAAGGCCGGGATCTTGTACCCGCCGCTGATGGCCACCGACCACGCGGCCACGAGCGGCGCGCCCAGGCCCACGGTCGCGCGCAACCGCGGCCGGCGCCCCTCGGCGTCGCGCAGCCAGCGCACGAGAAAGACCTGCGGGAAGAGCACGCACAGGCCCCCGAGCAGCACAAAGAGCGTGGGCCAGGAGGTGCCGTAGCCGATCCAGCCCTGCTTCAGGAGCACTTCGCGCACATACCAGGCCGTGAGCAGCGCGAGATACACATATGCGGGCAAGAGCCACGCCGGCAGCCTTTTGCGGGCCAGGCGGCCGAACAGCCACGGCGTCACGGCGAGCACCGGCAAAAGCCAGTTCTGGCGCAAATAGATGAGGATGCCGGCGTCCAGCGCCTCGCGGATATCGAGCTGGCCTGTGGTCATGCGCGAAAAGGCTTCCCACGCGCCCACGGCCCGCAGGAAGAGCCAGACGGCGCAAAGGGCCCCCAGCCAGCCAAGCAGGCAGCGCAAGGCCGCGCGCCACGAGGCGCGCTCCACCCACACGAGCAGCACCACCGCCGGCGGCACGAGCAGGAAGGATTGCTTGCAAAGCATGGCGCACCCGGCAAGCAGTCCGGCCAAAACCGGCCACGGCGATACCGCTGCCAGCAAGGCGCCCCCGGCAAAGAACACGCCGTCCGCCGTGTGCCACGGCATATGCGGAAAGGAATGCACACCCCACACAAAGCCGCAGGTGGCGAGCAGGGGAAGCGGGAGGCCCAGGGCCTCAAAGCTGAAAATGCGCCCAAGGCACGCCGCGGCGCACCAGGACGACGCCAGCATGGTCGCCACAAAGCCGGCCTTTCCGGCGAGGACTCCCCAGTTTTCCGGCATGAGAGAGAGCCAGAAGGCATGCCAGTAGAGCGGGAGCGCCGGCTTGATATAGGAAAAGTCGCGGTACGGCACCTGGCCTTCGAGGATGCGCCAGGCATAGCCGTAAAAATAGCCGAAATCCGTGGTGTCCATGCCGTACGGCGTGTAGAGGACGAGATACGCGAGCGGCACCAGCGCGGCCGCCGCCCATGCGAGGAACTTTATGGAATGGTTCTGTGACGCGGGCATGGAACCTCCAGGGACATCAGGCAAACTGCCGAGGAAGCCGGAAGCATACGCGCAAGCGGGCCATACGCCAAGCCCTGCCAGGCCACGCGGGGGACTTTCTGGCCCCCGCGTCAATGCCTGCGCCAAAAGAGTGGATGCCTCTACCCGCACACGGGCAACCCGCTCCCGGCTTGCCACCATGGCGCATCAAGTATAGAGTCGCGCGCATGCAGCCATCCGACCGGTCTTGCGAATCTGACGCCCACCCGTATTCGCGCCTGCCCGAACTCCCCGAACTTGCCGCGCGCGCCGAGGAGCGCCTCCCGGCGCCGCCGGATGACGCGGCCTGTTTCGCGCTCTGGCACAAGTACGGCATGCTCCCCAATGTGGAGCGGCATTCGCACATGGTGGCGCAGGTGGCAACGGCCCTCGCCAGGCGTGCCGCCGCGCGGGGCCTGCCTGTGCGCGTGGATGCCGTGCGCGCCTCGGCCCTTTTGCACGACCTTGCCAAGACCTATTGCCTGCTTCACGGGGGCAGCCACGCGCAACTTGGCGCGTCGTGGGTGCTCGCCGAAACGCGGCACTATGCCATCGCCCGGGGCGTGCTGCTCCATGTGCACTGGCCCTGGGCAGTGCCGGACGGCTCGGGCATCTGCGCGCTCCCCTTCTTCGTCATCTATGCCGACAAGCGCGTGCGCCACGACGCCTGCGTGACCCTTGAGGAACGGTTCGAGGACCTGCTCGCCCGCTACGGGCGCGACGAGCGCGCGCGGGCCGGCATCCGCGCGGCCCACGAGCAGGCACTCGCCATTGAACGCGCCCTGGCGGCGCAACTGGGATGGGATCTCCATGAAGATACTTTTGATTGCCGGGGGCTGGTCCAGTGAGCGCGAGGTCTCGCTGAAGAGTTCGCGCATCGTCGAGGGCGTCCTGCGCGATGCGGGCCATGACGTCACCTTTTTTGACCTGCTCACGGGCTTTGACCGCCTCATGGAGGAGGCTCGGCGGCACGACTTCGCCTTTATCGGCCTCCAC
>CAMWVJ010000107.1 GCA_947177645.1 uncultured Desulfovibrio sp. | reverse complement strand
ATCTTGAAGTCAGCCAGGACACGCCCCTCACTGACAACGCCGCGGAGCTGGCCTCCAAGTCGGCAGACACGCTGCATGACATTGCCCAAAACCTCCAGGATGCCGAGCAGGAACTGGAGCAGGGCGCAGGCGGTGACGACACCCTCTACGGCCTTTCCGGCAGCGACCTCCTCCACGGCGCGGGCGGCAATGACCATCTGGACGGCGGCAATGACGATGACATCCTCATCGGCGGGAGCGGCGACGACACGCTCATCGGCGGCGCCGGGGATGACTTCCTCTTCGGCGGAAGCGGCAATGACTTCCTGGACGGCGGCGAGGGCAAGGACAACCTCTTCGGCGGCTTGGGCAATGACCTCATCGTCTATGACGCCGACGACTACCTCGTGGACGGTGGAGCGGGCATCGACTTCCTGCTCTCCGACGGCACCGGGACGCAGTACACGTTGGCGGACATGATAGGCAACTGGCAGAACAGGAATGGCGAAGGCCATGATGACAAGATGCCCATGGTCAATGACGTGGAGGTCATGATCAAGGGCGTGGATACGAGCCTGCAGAACATGGACGCCCTTGCTGCCAAGTATGGCTTCAGCGTGCAGGGCGACAAGCTCATCCTGGGCGACCAATGGCACAAGGTCGAGGGCAACGAGGGCAACGACATAACCACCACCTATGAAAACGGGGATGGCGTCACGCTCGAAACCACGCTGACCGTGGACAGCACCGCCGGCACTGATGCCGGGGAGCAGGCCGCACAGAACATCGTCTTGAGCAACGGCTAAGAGCGCACAGGGCAGGCGGAGCGCGCGTCGTTCCGCCTGCCCGCTTTTGCCCCCATGCGCATCCTCTTTATCAGCAACTATTTCCCCGGCGATCTCGGGCCGCTGGCGCGCGAGCTTGCGGCCGCGCCGGAAAACGAGGTGCTTTTCGCCTCCAACCGGCAGCGCAAGGATTTTGCGCTCCCCGGTGTGCGGCGGGTGCGCCTGAAAAACGCCCCGCTCTTCGGCGAGGCGGCCCCGGAAGTGCCCGGCCTGTGGGAGGAGACCGTCAGGCGCGGTTCCTGGGGCCTGCGCTCCCTCACCTCCCTGCGCCAGTCATGGGGCAGCCCGGACATCATCTTCGCCACGCTGGCCGGGGGCGCGGCGCTGTTCGCGCCGCAGGCCTTTCCCGGGGCCTTCCTCGTGGCCTATGCGGAAACCGGGCTCAAAAACTTCGCCCTCCTGCCCGGGGAGGCGCGCCGGGCCTGGGCCATACTGCAAAGCACGCTCTTTTTGCAGGCCGACCTCTGCTTCGCCATGAGCGAGCGCCAGCGGCGCCTCTTCCCGAGCCCCCTGCGGGAGTCCCTGCGCCTTGCGCCGCCTTGCGTGGATACGGAGCTTTTTTCGCGCGCGGCCGCGCGACCGTGGTTCGAGGGGGCGGAAGCCCCGGACGGCCCATTGCTCACCCTCGACGCCACCGGCCTCGACGGAGCGCCGCTTGCCGCCTTGCTGCGCCTCGCGCACGCCGTGCTGCGGGCGCTCCCCGCGTGCCAGGCGGCCATGCTGACGGAAAACAGCCGCCTTCGGGAGGCGCTGGAAGCCGCGGCCAACACCTGGGCGGACGGCTGCCGCCCGCGCTTTGCGGCGCACGCTTCGCTGCCCTTCGGGCGCTATCGGGATCTTCTGGCCGCGTCTTCGCTCGTGGTCTGCCCCGGGCAGGGCGACGCGGCCGAGCGGGCCATGCTGGAGGCCATGAGCTGCGAGGCCCTGCTCATGGCGCGGCCGGAAGCGGCAAATTTTTTGCGCCCCGGCGTCAACATGCTGGAATTTCCAGCCAACGATGCCCCGGCCGCCGTGCTGGCGGCGCTCGAGGCGCGCCCGCGCGACGGCGAGCCCGCGCCGCAGGCCCGCATGGCGCGGCGCAATGTGCTCGTGCACTTCAGCGAGGCCGTGGTGGTGCCCCGGCATCTCGCCGGGGTCATGCGGGCCTATGCCGCGTGGAAGAAAGATCGCGGCGCCTGACGGGCACTTCAGCGCGCCGCGTCGGCTCCTCTCCCGTTATTCCTGAAAAATCGGCAGCTTGCAGAAGCCCACGGGGTGATCGTGCCCCGGGATCTCGCATTTTTGCGTCAAATCGGCCGCGTCGGCCACATGCAGCACTTCTGCGCTCGAAAGGCCCATGGTGCGCCACACCGGGCGGCAGGTGAGGGGGATGCCGGCGAGCACTGCCTGCCCCTCCGGGCTTTGCGCGTCAAGCTCGATGCTCCAGCGGTGGCTGAAGGCCGCGCCGGGATAGACCGGCTCGGCCGCGTTGAGGTGCCGCGTGAGCACGGGCTCGCCGTGGGCGCCGTAGATGGTGGTGTCCAGGTCCATGTTGTTCACCTGGATGCCGCCCTGGTTCTGCCCGCGCATGAGCACCATGAGCAGCAGGGTCTCCCCGTCCGAGAGCAGGCCGGCCTCCGCCTCGCAGCTCTGGATGGGCAGGATGCTCTCCATGCGCTTCAGCGTGGCCTCGTTCTTGCCAACGACGATATCCGCCGTGGCCTTTTGCCGCGTGACGAGGGCCGCGCGCAGGGTGGCGGCCACGTCGGCGGCATTGGTGAGGTGCCGCACCATCCAGCCGTCCGGCCCGTGCCGAAGCTCAAATTCCAGCGGAAAGGCGACCTCGAGCTGCGGGTGCGTGATCTCCGTCCTGATGCGCGCGGTGTCGCCCTTCGTCTCCGTAAGCGTGAGCCCGGCCGGGAGCTGCGCGAGAAAATCCGGCGGAAAGAGCACCAGCGGCTGCCGCAGCTTCGCCGCGGCGTCCGGTTCCTCCCCCTTGGCGGGGCCGGCGTCCTTCTCGCGCAGGCGCCGCAGAAGGGCGGTCTGCAACTGCTGGCTCAGCACATGTTCCTGGTCCGGGCCGGCCTTGTAAAAGGGAAAGGCCCCGGCCACGGCGCGCGAAAGCTCCGCGAACAGCGTGCGAAAATCCACCCGCTTGGCGAGCTCTTCCGTTTGGGCGGCGTGAGCGCCGCCTTGAGCTGTTCCACGGCGTATTCGCTGGTCTGTCGGTATTGCCAGGTGCGCCAGCCAAAATAGCCGCCCGCGCCGAGGGCGCCGGCGAGCAGGAGCACGACGAGCAGGGTGACGAGCTTGTGCGCGCGGGCCTTGGCCGCAAGGCCCGAGAGGAATGCGGGCATCATGCCCCTCCTTCGCCCCTCCCGCCAGGGGCGCAGGAGGTGAGCGGTTTGCGCCCGCACTCCAGCACCGGCTCCGGCGCGGAAAGGCGCTCATCCATGCCGCGCCCGAAACGGGCGCCGAGGCGCAGGGCCAGCGGCGTGACGCCGCCCGCGGGCCCGAGCGTACAGCGGAACACCGTCCACGCCCCCACCGGGAGCGCCGTGACGAGGCGGCTGCCCGCTGCGAGAGGGCTTGCCGCGCGCCAGGTGTTCACAGGCCCGGCCAGCGTGCCCAAGCTCGCCGTGTTGGCGGGCGCGGGCGCGCCCTCCATGCGGCGCAGCGCCCCGCGCACCTCCCACCAGGTGGTGACGTGCCCGGGGAGGCGCGTGTGCGCCACGCGCGCGCAAAGGCCGGCGAGGGAGTGGCGGTTCCAGAAAGTGACGGCAAAGCCCCGCCGGGCCACGCGGCGCGCCTCGGCAAGGGCGGCGGCGAGGCGCCTTGGCTCCCGCAGGTGGAGGAGCACCCAGTCGTAGGCGTCGTCCTCCACGGGCAGGCCATCGTCCCTGCCGGCCATGACCGTGGCCGCGGGGCAGCGGGTTTGCGCGCGCGCCCGGGAGGCCGGGTCCGCCTCCACCGCGTCCACCTCAAAGCCGCAGCCCCAGAGAAAGGGCAGCACCGCGCCCGTGCCGCAGTTCACGTCCAGAAGGGCCGCGTCCCGGCGCGGCCACGCGGCGAGGGCACGCTCCAGCAGGCGCAACTGCGCCGCCAGCACGAAGCGGGCGGTCGCCACGTCGCCGGGGCGGCGCGGCGCGCCGGCGGGTGCGGCCTGGCTTCCGCCGCCTGAAGATGGGGCCATGTGGGGCGCGTGAGGGTCGTCCATGTTCTTCCCCGCTTGCGGCTGCGGAACTCTTCCGCCCCGCGGGTCAATCATACATGGGCAGGAGCTGAAACACAAAGAGCGTATGGCACACGGCCACGAGGATGCCGTAGCAGAGCAGCAGCGGTGTGAGCAGCGGGCCGCCCGGCGCCCTGTATCCGCCCGGGCTGAAGCGGCGCCGGCACGCGCGCAGCAGCAGCGCCGGCACGATGACCGACCACACCGAGGCCGCGAGCCCGGCCCAGCCGATGGCCGCGAGAAAGCCGTCCGGCCACAGGAGGCCGCAGGCCATGGGCGGCACGAAGGTCACGAGCAGGGTCTTGGTGCGGCCGAGGCGGCTGTCGTCAAAATTGCAGAGGTCGGCCATGTAGTCGAAGAGTCCGAGGCCCGCGCCGAGGAAGGATGTCGCCACGGCGAGCAGCGAAAAGGCCTCCAGCAGGCTGAGCACGAGGCCGCTACCGAGGTTGTGGCCGGCGGCGGCGAGCAGGTCGCCCACATTGCCGCCCTGCATGATGACGGCCTTGAAGCCCTCGCGCGGGATGACGCCGTCGGCCGCGGTGATCCACGCGAAATAGCAGGCCAGCGCGATGATGGTGCCGTACCTCAGGCAGGCGTTGATGCCGCGGCCGTCCTTGCCGAGATACTTGACGAGGCTCGGCACCGAGGCGTGGAAGCAGAACGAGGTGAGATAGGTGGAGAGCGCGCCCCAGATGAAGATGGCCTCGCCGCCTGCGCCGCCGGCGTCCAGCAGCACGTCGAGCCGGAGGTGCCGGAACATGCCGCTCATGGAAAAGAGCAGCGCGAAGACCATGCCGCCCATGAGCACGATGGAGAAGCGGTCCACCGCGCGGGAGCTCCACCAGATGCAGGCGGCCAGCAGGAGCGAGAAGATGAGGCTCGTGAGCAGGCGCGGAGGCTCGCTGCCGAGCACGGGCGTGAGCGCGTGCTGCACCACCGAGCCGCCGCCGCTCACATAGGCGTAGACGAGGATATAGAGCACGAAGGCCACGGAAAGGCCGTTGATGGCGCTCCACGCGGGGCCGAGCAGTTCGCGCACGAGGGTATGGAAGCTGTCGCCCGGCTGGAAGTGCAGGTTGACCTCAAGCAGGGCCTGACTTGAGCGGAACATGAAAAACCAGGAGCCGAAAAGCACCACCATGGACCACGAGTACCACATGCCCGCGGAGATCATGGGCAGGCCGAGCATGCCCGCGCCGATGGCCGTGCCGGCGACCACCATGGTGCCGCCGAAAAGGGGGGAAAGTCGCAACGCCATGCCCGCTCCGTTCAGCAGGGGGAAGGCCCGCTGCCGCATGCGGGCGACGGGGTCTTCCCAATGGCCGCATAGTGGCAGAGAGGCGCGGCCTTGGCA
>CAMWVJ010000106.1 GCA_947177645.1 uncultured Desulfovibrio sp. | reverse complement strand
CTGGCGGACAAGGTGCTCATCTGCTCCGTGCTCATCATGTTCGTTGAGCTGGACTGGGCGCCCGCATGGGTGGTCATCGTCATCGTCTGCCGCGAACTCGTGGTGACGGGCCTCCGCGCCATGGCCATCGACGAGGGCATCGTCCTCGCCGCCGACAAGTTAGGCAAGGCCAAGACGGTGCTCCAGATCGCGGCCATCATCCCCATCACGCTCCACTATCCCCTTTTCGGCCTCAGGCTGTGGCCCATCGGCGAGGCGCTGCTCTATGCCTCCATGGCCGTGGCCGTGTTCTCGGGCGTCAACTATTGCCGGTATTTCTACCGGCATGCCGCTGCCAGCGTCACTTCGGGAAAATCGGCATGAGCAGGTTGCAGATCCGCCTCAAGAACTGCATCCAGACGATCCTCGAGATGGAACCGGGCATGCGCGCCGCCGGCGCGGGCCGCAGCTTTGACGAGGATTTCGCCTCCCTCAAGAGCTTCCTTACGCGCATCGACAGCATGAATCTGGCGGAGGAAGATGTCCGGCGGCTCGAAGGCGTCACCGGCACCCTGCTTGCGGAACTCGGGCATTCCCCCCGCTGGAACGCCCACGGCCAGCGGCTGCTGCAATAATGTTCTGGCGCGTCACCATCCTGCTCATTCTGGGTGTTTTCAATCTCGCCCTGTTCAGCCGCATGATATGGGGCCCCACCGGGCTTGTGGAATACCGCGACCTCAAGCGCCAGCACGCCGCCCTGCTCACCCAGATAAGCGATCTCGACGCCCAGAACAGGGCGCTCAGCAAAGATATCCGGCTCTTGCAGTCCGACAGCCAGTATGTGGAAAAAATGATCCGCCAGCGCCTGCACTACATGCGGGACAACGAGGTGCTCTACCTCTTTGGAAGCTCGGCCCAAACCAGCCCCGGAGCCCCGGCCCATGACGGAAAAGATTGAATGGTATAAAGAGGTGCTCGAGCTCGAGCCCAATTCCAAGGTCTTCTTCCCGCTCGCCCGGCTGCTCGCCGACGCCGGCCGCGATGACGAAGCCATCGCCGCCCTGGAGCACGGCCTCGAGCGCCACAGCGAATTTCTGGAAGCCCGGCTCTTTCTCATCGAGCTTTTGTACAGGACCGGCCGGCAGGATGCCTGCGCGCGGCAGATACAGCGGCTGAGCGCCATGTTTTCCGCCTATGCCGGCTTCTGGCAGGCGTGGGCGGCCTGCCTTTCCGAAGTGGACGGCGAGGCGGACACGGCCACGGTGCTCCGCTTTCTGGCGGCCCACTTCGTTCACGGCCCGCTTTCGCTGCACGAGGTGCTCAACCGCGGGCTGGACAGCCTGGAGCAGGGCGGCGCCCCACGGGCCGCGGCCCCTGCGGCCAGCGAAGTGACCATTGAGGAAACCGCGGCCGCTCCGCTGTGGGAAGAAGCGCCCGCCGATGCCGCAAGTGCTCTCCCGGCCGACGGCGCGCACCCCGAGGATGACAGCGAGGAGCACTTCTCGCTCAGGACGCGCTCCATGGCTGAAGTGCTGGCCGAGCAGGGCGACATCCGCGGCGCGCTGGATATTTACAACGAGCTCGCGGCGGCGGCCACCCTCCCCGAAGAATGCGCGGACCTTCAGCACCGCATCGCCACCCTCACCGCGCGCCTCGGCCACCAGGCCGAAGCCCCGCAGCCCGCCGCTCCGCCAGAGGAAGAGAACGGCAGGAGCACCGACCGGCTCATCAGCATGCTTGAGGCCCTTGCGGAACGGGTGGAGGCCAGGGCCCGGGGCTGAGCGGCCCTCCCTGACGCACAAGGTACGGGAGAATCGGAGAATCACGGTGTCACATTTCTGTATGCGCGCTTTGCTCATCCTGCTTGCGGTGGGCGTCCTGTGCGGTTGCAACGCCTACCAGCCCACCAAGAATGTCTGGAAGACCACCAAGGGGCTCTGGAACACCTATGTGAGCCCGCCGGCCAGCGTGGACTATGAGGAAAAGGGCAGCCTGCCGCCGCAGGCGCTCGCGCTTTCCACCGGCATGATCGGCATCGACGTGGAGCTGGGCAAACTTGAGCGCGTCATGCAGAACGCCGACAAGCCGCCGACCCGCGAATGGCTCAGCAATCTCTTCGCCACCTTCCCCTGGCTGAGCGGCTTCGCCGGCGTCAAGTACGACGGCACCATCCTCGGCCAGGAGCCGGCAGACGCCCTCAAGGAGCTGGACTTCATCCCCCTGCTCTACGAAGACAAAAAGCAGAACAGCCGCGCGCTCAGGGCCGATGTGCAGCCAAGCCCGCTCGGGCCGGAGATCATGCTCGCCACGCCACTCTATGACGGGGTGGACTTTCTCGGCATCGTGGTCGCGTATTTCGATATGCGCGCCCTCATGCGCTATTCCGAGCACCCGGAGGACATGGTGGTGCTCTCGCCCGCGGCCCTGCTCTGGCCCGGCAAGTACGAATTCGCGGCCACGCCCCTGGCCGGCCTCGACTGGAGCGAGATCGTCAAGCACAGCACCGCGGGCACCTGCACCAACGCCACGGGCTCCTTCTTCTATCTCGTGCGCTATCTCGGCAACCTGCCGCTCATCTTTGCGGTGCCCGAGAAGGGTGACTTCCCCGAGGGCAATGGCGATGTGCAGCAGGGCGCCCAGTTCTTCCCGCAGGAGCGCGAAAAGCTGCCCCCGCCGCCCATGCCCGAACGCACCAAAAAGGACGAAGGCGCCGTGCCCGCCTTCGAGCCGCAGGCGCCCGACGCGGCGCTGGCGGGTGGCTCCGCCCTTGAGGGCGCCGAACCCGCCCCCACGCCGGCCGATGCGGTGACAGGCGGCGAGGCCGCGCCCCGCACGGGCAAGGCGCCCAATGACATCGAGCCCGGCAGCCGCGACAGCGTGCTGCTCAAGGGCAAGGCCCGGGAGCGCCGGCGCGTGCAGGAACGCCAGCTTGAAGGCGAGAACGTGCAGGTGGAGCGCGTGCAGCGGCCGCGGCGCCCGGCGGCGCCCAAGCCGCAGCGTCAGGCCCCGGCGCTGGAGCTCATCCCGGATGAGGAGATGCCGTGCCTGCCGGGCGGCAGGCCCAGCCCCTTCGGCCCGCGCGATGAGGAACAGGCGGCGCCCGTGCGCCCGAGCCCCTTCGGCCCGCGCGAGGCGGCAACGACGCAGGAGGCGGCGCCGGATGCACCCGCAGAGACCTCGCCCGCGCCCGTGCGCCCGAGCCCCTTTGGCCCGCGCGAGACGGCAACGACGCAGGATGCGGAGCCGGCTGCTCCCGCAGAGGCCTCGCCCGCGCCCGAAGCGCCCGCAGCCCCCGAAACGGCTGCTCCCGAGGCGCGGCCCGCGGAGGCGCCGCAAGCTGCGCCCGAGGCGCCCGCGCAGAGTGCCGCACCTGCGGAAAATTCCGGGTCCGAGTCCGGGCCGGCGCTGCTCCCCGGGGGCAGGCCGAGCCCCTTCGGGCCGCGCAACTGAGGAACTGTTGTCAAGGACGCCCGCACGCGACCCTGCGCGCGGGCCATGCCGGGCCATGGGCGCCCGGCCAACCAAGGAGGCTCACATGGCTGACATTACGGTTACCGAGCACCTTCTCCTGCACCAGAAGCGTTCGCCCCACGCCACGGGCCAGTTCACCGGCCTGCTCTACGACCTCATCCTCTCGGGCAAGTCCATCGCGCGGCGCATCAACAAGGCCGGCCTGCTCGACATCCTGGGCGGCACCGGCGAAGTCAATGTCCAGGGCGAGGATGTCCAGAAAATGGACGCCATCGCCAACAGGATCATGATCTACCGCATGGAGCGCTGCGGCGCGCTCTGCGCCATGAGCTCCGAGGAAGAGGCCGAGCTTATCCGCGTTGGGCCGGAATTTCCGCGCGGCGACTACATCCTCATCTTCGACCCGCTGGACGGCTCCTCCAATATCGACATCAATGTGGATGTGGGCACCATCTTCTCCATCCTGCGCCGCCCCGCCGGCAACACCGGCGAAGTGACCGTGGAGGAAGTGCTCCAGCCCGGCATCCAGCAGGTGGGCGCGGGCTACATCCTCTACGGCCCCTCCACCATGCTTGTTTTGAGCACGGGCCAGGGCGTGCACGGCTTCACGCTCGACCCGGGCGTGGGCGAGTTCCTGCTGTCGCATCCCGACATGCAGATCCCCGAGCAGGGCTATATCTATTCCGTCAACGAAGGCTACTGGCGCTATTGGGACCAGCCCACGCGCGAAGTGGTCAAGTGGTTCCACAATTGCGAGAGCCCGGACGGCAAGCCCTATTCCGCCCGCTATGTGGGCGCGCTCGTGGCGGACTTCCACCGCACCCTGCTTCGCGGCGGTATCTACATGTACCCGGCCGACCAGCGCAAGCCCGAGGGCAAACTGCGCATGATGTGCGAGGCCAATCCGCTGGCCTTCCTCGCGGAACAGGCCGGCGGCAGGGCCAGCGACGGGCGCCAGCGCATCCTTGAGAAGAAGCCCGACCGCCTGCACGCGCGTACGCCGCTCTTCATCGGCTCACGCAAGGACGTGGAAGCCGTGGAGCGCATCTACGCCGAACAGTCCTAGCCGGCCTCACCTTTTCCTGAACGGATTTTCCGCCCCCTCCCGGCCAAAAGCCGGGGCGGGGCGGGATTTTCCGCGCCCGCGCATTTTCGGTTGAGCATGCTCGTTCTCGGTATCGAAAGTTCCTGCGATGAGACCGCCCTCGCCCTCGTTGACGACGGGCGCCCGCTGGCCTCGGTGCTGGCCAGCCAGGCCGACATCCACGCCCTGTTCGGCGGCGTTGTGCCGGAACTGGCCTCGCGCGAGCATTACCGCTACATGGGGCCGCTTTTTGACGAGCTCATGCGGCGCGCGGGCCTTGAGCCCCAGGCCATTGACCTTGTGTGCGCCTCGCGCGGGCCCGGGCTGCTCGGGAGCCTGCTTGTGGGCGTGGGCTTCGCCAAGGCCCTCGCCCTGGGCCTCGGGGTGCCCTTCCTCGGCATCGACCACCTGCACGCGCACCTGCTGGCAGCCGGCATCGACAACGAACTGGCCTTCCCTTCCCTCGGGCTTCTGGTCTCGGGCGGGCATACCCACATCTACCGCATGGAGGCGCCATGGCGCTTCATCACCCTGGGGCGCACCCTCGACGACGCCGCCGGGGAGGCCGTTGACAAGGCGGCCAAGCTGGCCGGGCTTCCCTATCCCGGCGGCGCTCTGCTGGATAGGCTCGCGCGGGACGGGGACCCCTCGGCCGTGGCGCTGCCCCGGCCCTATCTCGACAATGCCAACCTGGATTTCAGCTTCAGCGGCCTCAAGACGGCCGCGGCCCTCTGGCTGGAAAAAAGCTGCGCCGATACCTGGCCGCGGCCCCTGCCGGAGGCGGAAGCCGCGCCGCAGGGGCTGCGCGATTTCTGCGCCGCCTTCAACGAAGCGGTGGTAGACACCCTTTGCGCCAAGGTGGAGCGCGCCCTGTGGCAGAACCCGGACATCCGCACCCTC
>CAMWVJ010000105.1 GCA_947177645.1 uncultured Desulfovibrio sp. | reverse complement strand
CTTTGACCGTTGCGATGATGGCGCTGGCGATCTCGTCAGCATCCAGGATCAGGTTGGCGAGGTTGGCGTCCACCACTGCCTTGGGCATGCCGTAGACCACGCAGGAGGCTTCGTTCTGCGCAATGAGGCAGCCGCCTTTTTCGCGCAGGACGCGCGCGCCGTCCACCCCGTCGGAGCCCATGCCGGTGAGCATGACGCCCAGGGTGCGCCGCCCCATGACATTGCCCGCCGTCTCCATCAGCACGTTCACCGTGGGCTTGTAGAGGGCGCTTTTTGGCTCCTTGGTGACGGAAACTTCGGGCAGCGGCCCGCGCTGGCGCACGCCGATGTGCATGCCGCCGGGGCACACATAGGCATGGCCGTTCTTGAGCTTGTCGCCGTCCACGGCCTCGGATACGGAAATCTGGCTCACGCTGTTGAGGCGCTGGGCGAAGGGGCCGGTAAAGGTGGCCGGCATGTGCTGGGCGATGAGGATGCACGCGGGCAGCGACGCGGGGAGCGCTGCGAGGATCTTCTGGACGACCGGCGGCCCGCCCGTGGAAACGCCGATGACCACGAGGTCGCGCGGGCCCTTGCAGGCGGAAGCGGCGCTTGCGTGGGCCGGGCTTGTGTGGAGCGCCCCCCCGGCGGCTGCGGGGCGGCCGAGCCCCTGCGACGCTGCTGCCGCTCCGGCGCTGGTGCCGGCCTGGGGCGCGCCATGGTGGTGATACTTGAGGCGGATGATGCTCTTGCGGCGGGCGAGCGCCTTGACCTTGCGGCGCAGCTCTTCGGCGAAGGCGTCCTTGTCGTTGCTTTGCGTCTTGGGGATGAAGTCCTGTGCGCCGTATTCCATGGCCTTGAGCGTGCTCACGGCCCCTTCTTCCGTCAGGGAACTCACCATGATGACCGGCAGGGGATTGGTCTTCATGAGCTTCTTGAGCGTTTCGAGGCCGTTTAAGCGCGGCATCTCCACGTCAAGGGTGATCACGTCAACGTCGAGCTTTTCGGCTTTTTCGAGGGCGTCCAGCCCGTCGCGCGCCGTATCCACGACCTTGATCTCCGGGTCCTGCTCAAGCATGGAGACGAGGGCGTGGCGCATAAAGGTCGAATCATCGACCACGAGGACACGGATCATAAAAACATCCACTCCACATGAAGGTCTTGTCTGTTCCGCGATGTTTTCGGCATAGTACGCCAGAGGCTCTGGTTTGACAAACAAAAAAAACTTGCCAAATTTTTGCCGATAGCCTAAATACTCTGTTGGCGGGATGTGGCTCAGCTTGGCTAGAGCGCAGCGTTCGGGACGCTGAGGCCGCGCGTTCAAATCGCGCCATCCCGACCACACTTTTCCGGGGTTGCGGTATCTGCCGCAACCCTTTCTCATTCTGGGGGGGCTCGCATGTCCATCGAGAGGGTCAAGTCCTATTTTAAGCAGCACGGCATGGCGGAGCGCGTGCAGGAATTCCCCGTCTCCAGCGCCACGGTGGAGCTTGCGGCGAAGGCCCTTGGCTGCGAACCCTGCCGCATCGCCAAGACGCTCTCGTTCATGGTCGAGGGCAAGCCCCTGCTCGTGGTGACGGCCGGGGACGCCCGTATCGACAACCCGCGCTACAAGGCCCGCTTCGGCGCCAAGGCGAAGATGCTTGCCCCGGACGAGGCCGAAAGGCTGGTGGGCCATGCCGTGGGCGGCGTCTGCCCCTTTGCCGTCAACGAGGGCGTGGCCGTCTATCTGGATGTTTCGCTCAGGCGCTTCGCCACCGTCTTTCCCGCCTGCGGCAGCAGCAACAGCGCCATCGAACTCGATATGGAAGAGCTGGAAAAGTATTCAGGCGCGGCCGACTGGGTGGACGTGTGCAAGGGCTGGCGCGAGGAGGGGCAGGAGGGCTGAGCCGCGTCAGGGCGCGGGCCGGCCGTTGCCGGCGAGGCGCGCCTTGCAGAGGAGTTCCGGGCGGTACTCAAAGTGCATGAGGTCATATTCATGCCACTTGCCGCCCCAGATGAAGCCCTCGGCCTCGAAGGCCTCCACGATTTCCGGCGGGTAGTCCTGCTGGCGCGGATGCGGCATAAGCCGGCTCCAGCGCCAGTAGGGCCCGAGCCTCGCATTGAGGTCAAGGGCGATGCCGAAGGCATGCGCGCTCAGCCTGTCTTCGCCCGCGATGCGCCGCCACGCGAAGCCGCCTTCACTCTTAAGGTAATGCTTGAGGTCTGGACGCTCCGCGAGCACGGGCGCAAGCCGCCGCGCGACGCGCCCGAGCGCTTCGGCCGCGGGCGCGCTCAGCCGCACGGAGCGCCCCTGCCAGGGCACGGTCACAAGGCCGGCATTCACGCTCTCGCGGCTTTCGCCATAGAGCGCCGTCAGCAGGTCATAGCGGCGCTGCCTCCCCGGGGAAGTGCCCGGGGGCGTCGGCGGCCGCGAGGGTTCCAGTGGGTAGGGCGCGGCCATGCTCGCGGCCACGTCCGGCACATCCTCGGGCGCCCTTTGCGCCCCCGGCGCCTCCCGGTAGAGGACGCGCCGGCCGTCCGTAAAAATGAGCCATTGCCGCCCCCGGCTGTCGGTCTCGAGGCCTCGGAGCGCGGGATACGCCTCGCGCAGGCAATGCAGGTTGAGCGCGTCTTCTTCCGAAAGTACCTCTGGTGGCCCGACCGGCCCCGCCTGTGCGGGCACAGTAGCGAGCAGAAGTGTCAGCAGAAAGGGGAGCAGGGCGGCCGGGTGGAGCATGGCCGAGCATGCGTCCCGGGCCCGCGGCTTGTCAAGGGCCGGGCTTTTGCATACATCACCGGGCATGCCTTCCTGGACATTCCATATCCTCACCTTCGGCTGCAAGGTCAACCAGTACGAAAGCCAGGCCATCCGCGAGGCGTGGCAGGCGCAGGGTGGGAGCGAGGCCGCGGCGCCGGAAGGGGCCGATGTGGTCTTCATCAACAGTTGCGCCGTCACCGGCCGCGCCGAGCGTGACGCGCGCAATGCGGTTTTTCGGGTGCGGCGGGCCGCGCCCAAGGCGCGCATCATCCTCGCCGGCTGTGCGGCCCGGCTGTTTGAAGCCTTCCGGCCGCGGCCCGGCGCCGAGTGGGCCGAGTCAGACCTCTGCCTCGGCAATGACGCCAAGGCCACGCTCCTCGCCGGCCCGTGGCCCCACTCAGGAGAGGGTCCGGCTGCGCAACAGGCGCCCCCCGTCTATCCCCCCTTTCATATCAGCGGCTTCAGCCGCGCCCGGGCCGTGCTCAAGGTGCAGGACGGCTGCGTGCACCGTTGCACCTATTGCATCGTTCCACAAACGCGCGGCGCGCCCCGCAGCCGCCCCCCGCAGGAGGCCCTCGCCGAGGCGCGCTCCCTGCTGGCGAAAGGCCATGCGGAACTCGTGATCTCGGGCATCAATCTCGCGCAATATGGCCGTGACCGGCCGGAATACGGCGATTTCTGGCAGCTTTTGCGCTTCCTCGACGCTGAGCTCGCGCCGGAGTTCGCCGGTCAGGCGCGCCTGCGCATAAGCTCGCTGGAGCCTTCCCAGCTGGACGGCCGCGGCCTTGAAACCCTCGCCAGCTGCCGGCTCGTCTGCCCGCATCTACATCTCTCGCTGCAGCATGCGAGCCCGGCGGTGCTCAGGCGCATGGGCAGGGGCCACTACTCGGAGGCGGATCTGGAAAGGGCGCTCGCGGCTCTCGCCTCGTTCTGGCCGCGCATGGGCCTTGGCGCGGACATCCTTGTGGGCTTCCCCGGCGAGACGGAGGAGGACTTCCACCTGCTGCTGGAGGCGCTGGAGCGGCTCCCCCTGAGCTACGCGCACGTGTTCCCCTATTCGCGGCGCCCGGGCACGGCGGCGGCGCAGTTCGCGGGCCAGCTTCCGCTCGCGCTCCGGCAGGAAAGGGCGGCCGCGGCCCGCGCCGTGGTGGAGCGCCAGCGGTGGCGCTTTTGGGAGGGGCAGTTGCGGCTCGAGCGCATGCTCGTCGCGCCCGAAGCCCGGGTGGGCGTCCGGGGCAAAGGCGCGTGCAAGGGCGTCAACGAATATTATGCACCCTGCATTTTTCCGGCATCTCCCCCGGCGGATGCCGGCGCCGGGCGCCTGGTGGAGGCGCGTCCGATGGGGCTGGATACGCGCGGCTTGCTGGTGGAGGCCCTGTGACGGCGCCCCTGCTCAGGGCAGCTCCATGTGATTGCGGGCCGCATAGCCGCCGCTCGTGCCGCTGACCTGGAGCAGATGGCGCACATCTGTGGTCCAGGCCGGCGACAGCCGTTCCCGCTTCATGTGCCATTTGGCGTCCCGTGGGCCCTGCGCGGCGAAGCGCAAGGTTTCCCGGCCTTCCCGGCGGTTGATGCTGTCCACCACTTCCATGAGCTTCTGGCGCCGGGCGTCGCGGGCGGCATTGCCGTCGAGCATGTCGAGGAGGTGGGGCTGGCATTTGCCAGGGTCGCTCAGGTCCGTGAGCATGACCATGGCCTTGGCGTAGCCGTAGCCGGCCCGGAAGATACGCAAAAGGGCGCGCCGCGCCGCCCGGATGATGAGCGCGCTGTCGCAGGTGGGCCGCTCGAGCCGAAGCATGGTCATCTCGTCGTGGCCGGGCTGATCCTTGCGGTAGTAGGCCGTCTGGATGCGTACCGAGACCATCTGCGTGACGAGCCCCTTGCCGCGCAGCTTTTCCGCCGCGCGCGCCGCATGGTAGGCCACGGCCTCGGCCATGGGCTCCCATGTCCTGACCTTGTAGCCCAGCGAGCGCGAGGAGATGATGCAGGTATGCGTGGCCGGGATGTCCTCGCCAATGGCGGGGATGCCGCGCAGCTCCATGAGGATGTTGAACCCGTGGACGGTGAGCAGCCGGCGGATCATGTCCGGGTCGGCGTCGCGCAGGTCGCGGGCGGTGCGGATGCCCTCGCACCTGAGCTTGAGCGCGCTCTTGCGGCCCACGCCCCAGATGTCGGAAACGTCCACGCTCGCCAGCAGCTCTTCGGCCTTGCGGCTGCGGCTGAGGTCAAAGATGCCGCCGTAGGCCGGGTATTTCTTGGCGACGCGCGTGGCGATCTTGGCGAGCACCCGCGTGGGCGCGATGCCTATGGAGATGGGCAGGCCCACCCATTGGCGCACACGCCCGCGCGCGGCGCCCGCCACCTCCGGGGCATTGGCGGCCAGCGCCCCGGTTAGCGGCAGGAAGGCCTCGTCGATGGAATAGACCTCGACCTTGGGGACCACGCTTTCCAGCGTCTGCATGACCCGGTGGGAAAGGTCGCCATAGAGAGTGTAATTGGAGGAAAATACCGCCACCCCGTGCTTTTCCAGCTCGCTCCTGACCTCGAAGGCCGGCTTGCCCATGGGCAGCCCGAGCTTCTTGGCCTCGCGGCTCATGGCCACGAGGCAGCCGTCATTGTTGCTCAGCACGACCACCGGGCGTCCCTCGAGGTCGGGGCGGCAGACGCGCTCGCAGGAAGTGTAGAAGGAGTCGCAGTCCGCCAGGGCCATGAGGGAGC
>CAMWVJ010000104.1 GCA_947177645.1 uncultured Desulfovibrio sp. | reverse complement strand
GTCCAGCTCCAGATAGCCGCAGGGCTGCACCTGCCCCACATGGCTGATGAAGCAGAAGCCCGTGCCGCCGAGGCAGCCGCGGGTCATGGCGTCCATGCCGAAGGTCTCGGGCGTGACGGCTGTGCCCTCCGCGTGGGCGCGCTGGCGCATGATGCGGTAATAGTGCGGCGCGCAGGTGGCCTTGAGGTGCATGGACGTGCCCTTGCGGAACTCATAGAGCCAGTGGAGCACGTCTTCATATTCCTCCGCCGTGATGACCTCGGAGGCAAGCCCGGCGGCGCGCCCCATGGGCACCAGCAAAAAGATGTGCCACGCGGCCGCGCCCAGGCGCTCGCAAAGCTCGAAGATGCGCTTGAAGCTGTGGAGGTTGCCGCGCGTGACCGTGGTGTTGATCTGAAAGGGCAGGCCCACGGCCTTGAGGTATTCGATGCCGCGCAGCGAGGCATCGAAGGCCCCGGGCACGCCCCGGAAGGCGTCGTGGCTCGCCGCGTCCGCGCCGTCGATGGAGATGGAGCAGCGGCTCACACCGGCCTCGCGTAAGCGCACCGCGTTCTCCGGCGTGATGAGCGTGCCGTTGGGCGCAAAGGCGCAGGTGAGGCCCAGGCCGCGCGCATGCGCGACGAGCTCGTACACGTCGGGCCGCATCATGGGGTCGCCGCCGGTGAAGATGACGATGGGGTCGCCCACCTCGGGGAAGGTGTCGATAAGCGCCTTGGCCTCCTCCGTGGAAAGCTCGCCCTCGTAGGGTTCGGGATGGGCCTCGGCGCGGCAGTGCCGGCAGGCGAGATTGCAGGAGCGCGTGACCTCCCACGCGATGAGCCGGCAGGCCGGGCTGCCGTCTTCCAGAACGCGCGGCGGCTGGCCGGGCGCTCCCTGAACTGCCCCCGGATGCCCCGGGGCAGGATGCCCTTGCGGATGGCCGGTCATCAGCGCGCCAGCCCCTCGCGAAGCAGGGTCTCGGTGAAATAGGTGATGAGCATGTCCGCGCCGGCGCGTTTGAGGCCGAGCAGGCTTTCCAGCATGACGGCGCGCTCGTCGATCCAGCCGTTGAGGCCGGCCGCGCGGATCATGGAATATTCACCGCTCACCTGGTAGGCAGCCAGCGGCACGTCCACGGCGTCGCGCACGGCGCGCAAAATGTCCGCATAGGGGCCGGCGGGCTTGACGATGAGCATGTCCGCGCCCTCGGCGAGGTCGGCGCGGGCCTCGATCATGGCCTCGCGGGCATTGCCCGGGTCCATCTGATAGGCTTTGCGGTCGCCGCAGGCCGGGGCGGATTCCGCGGCTTCGCGGAAGGGCCCGTAGCAGGCCGAGGCGTACTTCACCGCATAGGACATGATGGGCGTCGAGGTGAAGCCGGCTTCGTCCAGGGCCGCGCGAATGGCGGCGATGCGGCCGTCCATCATGTCCGACGGGGCCACGATGTCCGCCCCCGCGCGGGCGTGGCTCACCGCCGTTGCCGCCAGCAAGGGCAGGGTGGCGTCGTTCTCCACCACGCCGTCGGGACGGAGGATGCCGCAATGCCCGTGGCTCATGTATTCGCAGAGGCAGACATCGGTGATGATGACAAGCTCGGGGAAGCGCGTGCGCAGGCGGCGGACGGCCTGCTGCACGATGCCGTCCTCGGCCCAGGCGCCGCTCGCCTGCTCGTCCTTGGCCTTCGGGATGCCGAAGAGCAGCACGGCCAGGAGCCCGTTGGCCACGGCCGCGCCCACCTGTTTTTCCAGCTCGGCAAGCGAAAGCTGGAACTGCCCGGGCATGGCGGAAATCTCCTTGCGAAAGGCGGGGTCATCCGTCTCCACCACGAAATAGGGCATGATGAGGTCTTCACGCAACAGGGGCGGCGTCTCGCGCACGAGGGCGCGCAGTTGCGGACTCTGGCGCAGGCGCCGGCCGCGATGGAAAGTGGTCATGGCTGCCTCGGAAGTTTGCCGGATCAGAGGCCGATTTCCTCGTCCGTCAGGTAGCAGGCCGGGTCTTCGGCCCAGATGTCGCCGTGGTACGCCTCGGCGCGCGCGCGGAAATTGCCGCCGCAGATATTGAGGTGCCGGCACTTGGCGCAGCGCCCGCCCACATGGGCCTTCTTGTCCTTGAGGCGGTGCAAAAGCTCGATCTCCGGGTCGTCCCAAATCTCGGAGAAGGGCCGCTCAAGCGCATTGCCGAACACATGGCCGCGCCAGAACTGGTCGGCGTGGACCTTGCCGTCCCAGGAAATACAGCCGATGCCCCGACCCGAGCTGTTGCCCTCGTTGTATTGCAGAAGCTCGAACACCTCGGCCGCGCGCTTGGGGTCCTCCTTCTGGAGGCGCATCCACACATAGGGGCCGTCGGCGTGGTTGTCCACGGTGAGGATCTCGCGCGGCTTGCCGGCCTCGAAGAGCGCCCGCGTCTCGTCCATGATGAGGTCGAGCACGGCGCGCGTCTCGGCGTGGTCGAGGTCTTCCTTGATGAGCTCCGAGCCGCGGCCGGAATAGACGAGGTGGTAAAAACAGGCCCGGGGCACCTCGAGGTCGCGCAAGAGCCGGAAGATGCCGGGTATCTCGCCGGCGTTGCGCTTGTTGATGGTGAAGCGCAGGCCCACCTTGAGACCTTCAGCCTGGCAGTTGGCGATGCCTTCGAGCGCCTTGCGGAAGGCGCCCGGCACGCCGCGGAAGCGGTCATGGACCTCCTCCATGCCGTCCAGCGAGATGCCCACATAGGAGAGGCCCACCTGCTTGAGCTCGCGCGCCTTTTGCGGCGTGATGAGCGTGCCGTTGGTGGAGATGACCGCGCGCATGCCGCGCCTGGTGGCGTGGCTCGCCAGTTCCACAAGGTCCTGGCGCACCAGCGGCTCGCCGCCGGAAAAGAGCATGACCGGCGCGCCGTAGGCCGCGAGGTCGTCGATCATGGCCTTGGCCTGCTCGGTACTGATGTCGTCCTTCCCCTGCTGCGGGTCCACGGCCTGGGCATAGCAGTGGACGCACTTGAGGTTGCAGCGCTTGGTCATGTTCCAGACGACCACGGGCTTCTTGTCCTTGGAGAACTGGAGCAGATGCGAGGGCAGCTTGCCCGACTGGCGCCCGTAGCGCAGCGCGTCCGACGGTTCCACCTGGCCGCAGTAGAGCTTGGAGATGCCGATCACTTGTTGCCCTCCACCAGGGCGCGCAGGGCCGCGAAGGCCTCGTCCAGCCCCTCGGGCTTGGTGCCGCCGGCCTGCGCGAGGTCGGGGCGGCCGCCGCCCGAGCCGCCGCAGGGCGCGGCGACTTCTTTTATCAGGGCCGGTGCCGTGAGGCGGCCGTGCAAGTCCTTGGAAACATAGAGCAAGAGGCTCACCTTGCCGTCGGTGACGCCCGCGAGGCAGGCCACGGCCGGCCCCTCAAGCCGGCTGCGCACATCGTCCATGAGGTCGCGGAGCGCCTTGACCGGCACGCCGTCGAGCCGCCGGGCCACGAGCGTGACATCGCCCACCTTCTCGGCGCCGGCCGCGAGCGTGGCGCCGTCCACGCTGGCCGAGGCGCCCTTTTCCACCGCGCGCCTGAGCTTCTTGAGCTCGTCCTGCACGGCGGCGAGGCGCTGCGCCGCCTGTTCCGGCTTCGTCTTGAGCGCTGTGGCCACCATTCCCAATTCGGCGCGCTGGCCGATGGCGAGGCCGTAGGCGTTCCAGCCCGTGACCGCCTCGATGCGGCGCACGCCGGCGGCCACCCCGCCCTCCGAGACAATGAGGAAGAGCCCGGCCTCGCCCGTGCGGGCAAGATGCGTGCCGCCGCACAGCTCTACGGATTCGGGCGACGCGCCCTCGGCGCCCACGGTGAGCACGCGCACCACGTCGCCGTATTTCTCGCTGAAGAGCGCCATGGCGCCGGCGGCAAGGGCCTCCTCGCGCGGCATTTCACGCGCCGTCACCGGAAGGTCGGCCATGATGACGCGGTTGACATCGCGCTCCACCGCGGCCAGCTCCTCGGGCGTGAGCGCCGCGAGATGCGAAAAGTCAAAGCGCAGCCGCTGCCCGTCCACGAGGGAGCCTGACTGTTTCACATGCTCGCCGAGCACGCGCCTGAGGGCCGCATGCAGAAGGTGGGTGCAGGTGTGGTTGCGGGCCGTGGCGAGGCGCTGGTCCGCGTCCACGCGCAAGACGGCCTCCTGGTCGGCATGGATCTCGCCGCGCGTGACCTCGATGCACTGCACGATGGCGCGCCCGGCCTTGAGCACGGCCGTGACCCGGGCCTCGCCCGTGGGCGTGGTGATGACGCCGGCATCCGCGGCCTGCCCGCCGGACTCAGCATAGAAGGGCGTCTTCTCCGCCACGAGGAAGCCGGCCCCCCCCTCGCCCACGCTCTCCGCGGGCGCGCCGCCCGAATCCAGCAGGGCCGCGATGGGGCTTTGCGCCTCCAGCGAGGCATAGCCCACAAAGGTCGTTACGAACTGCTCGCCAAGGCTCTTGAGCGACACCGCGATCTCGTTCTCGGTGCCGTGGCCGAAAAGGCCCTCGGCCTTCTGGTTGGCGCGGGCGCGCTCCCGCTGCTCGCGCATATGGCTGGCGAAGCCCTCGGCGTCCACGGCGAAGCCGCGCTTTTCCGCCACGTCGTTGACGATGTCCAGCGGGAAGCCGTAGGTGTCATAGAGGCGGAAGCAGACCTCGCCGGGGATGATGCGCTCGCCCCTGGCCTCGAGCCGCCTGAGCTCGTCTTCCAGCAGGCGCAGGCCATTGCCGAGGGTGAGGGCGAAGCGGCGCTCCTCCTCGTGCACGGCGCGCTCGATGAAGTCCGCATGGCGGGTGAGCTCGGGGTAGGCCTCGCCCATGACCTCCGTGACCTTGCGGGCCACGGCGTGCAGGAAAGGCTCCTCCACGCCCATGAGCGTGGCGAAGCGCAGGGCCCGGCGGATGAGGCGGCGGAGCACATAGCCCCGGCTCTCGTTGGAGGGGAGCACCCCCTCGGCGATGAGGAAGGCCGCGGCGCGGGCATGGTCCGCAATGACGCGCAGGGCCGTGTCCACGTCATTGGTGTCCGGCGCGCTCGCGCTGTAGGTCACGCCCGCGCGCTTCGCCGCGAACTGGATGATCTCCTGAAAAAGGTCGCAGTCGAAGTTGGAGCGCTTGCCCTGGCACACGGCCGCGATGCGCTCGAGGCCCATGCCCGTGTCGATGTTGGGCGCGGCGAGCAGGGTGCGGCTGCCGTCTTTCGCCTGGTCGAACTGGGTGAAGACGAGGTTCCAGATCTCGAGAAAGCGGTCGCAGTCGCACTTGCCGATGCCGCAGTCCGGCCCGCAGGCCATGTCTTCGCCCTGGTCGATATAGATCTCCGAGCAGGGGCCGCAGGGGCCGGTGTCGCCCATGGTCCAGAAATTGTCCTTCTCGCCCATGCGCACGATGCGCTCGTCGGGCAGCCCGGCCACTTCCTTCCAGATGGCAGCGGCCTCGTCGTCCTCCCGGAAGACCGTCACCCACAGGCGCTCGCGCGGGAGGCCAAGGTCAGTAGTGACGAATTCCCAGGCCCAGGTGATGGCCTCGCGCTTGAAAT
>CAMWVJ010000103.1 GCA_947177645.1 uncultured Desulfovibrio sp. | reverse complement strand
GTTTTTGACGGAGACTTTCGGCAATACACAGGCCGCACAGCTGCGCAACCAACACAAAAGCAGAACAAAGCTCAAAAGGATGCACCCATGGCATTTTCCCTTGGCGGAAGCGGCGTGCATGCCACGCTCGACGCAGTGACGGAACGCCTCTGCCGCCCCGAATCCCTCGATGCTGTCTGGCACCGCCAGGCCCACGGCGCGCCCATGCCCTCGCTGGAGACCCTGCGCGAGGTCATGGGCCGGCTGCGCGCGGCCATCTTCCCCGGCTATTTCGGGCCGGTGCGCGTGGGCCGCGAGTCCATGCGCTACCACCTCGCCGCCAATCTCGACACCATCCTGCGCCGCCTCGGCGAGCAGATCGTGAGCGGCCTCTGCTTCGACTGCGCTGACGGCGAGGACGACTCCGGCCCCTGCGGGCGCTGCGAGGAGCGCGGGCTTTCCGCCGCGCTGGCCTTCATGGAGCGCCTGCCCGAGATCCGGCGGCTGCTCGCCGGCGACGCCACCGCCGCCTACGAGGGCGACCCGGCCGCCAGAAGCCCCGGCGAGACCATCTTCTGTTATCCCTCGCTCACGGCCATGTTCCATCACCGCGTGGCCCACGAGCTTTACCGGCTCAAGGTGCCGCTCATCCCGCGCATCATCGCGGAAATGGCGCACTCGGCCACGGGCATCGACATCCACCCCGGCGCCACCATCGGCGAGGAATTCTTCATCGACCACGGCACGGGCGTGGTCATCGGCGAGACCTGCGTCATCGGCCGCGGCTGCCGCCTCTACCAGGGCGTGACCCTGGGGGCGCTCTCCTTCCCCAAGAACCCGGACGGCACGCTGACCAAGGGTATCCCGCGCCATCCCGTGCTCTGCGATGACGTGACCGTCTATGCCGGGGCGACCATCCTCGGGCGCGTCACCATCGGCAAGGGCGCGGTCATCGGCGGCAATGTGTGGATAACAGAGGATGTGCCGCCAGGCGCGCACATCTCGCAGAAAGGGAACAGCAAGGGCCGGAAGCCATGAACGAGGAACGCCGCCGGCGGCGCGTCCGCACACTCCCGGGCGCCGTGGCGCTGCTGCTCTGCTGCGCGCTGCTGGCGGCTTGCGCCGGGCAGGGCGTGGAGGTGCGCCCGCGCGGGCAGACCGTCATCAGCGTGGGCACGGGCAGCCGCTGAGGGAGCGGCTTTCAGCGCGCGCCGCGCGTTTCGTGATATACGGCGGGCACCATGTACATGAGGCTCATCTGGCCGTGGGTGGGCGCGTACTGCGTGGCCACGAGGGTGGAGCCCAGGTTCCAGAGGCGCGAATCCTCGCCCTCGCCGGCTGCGGGCGTGCCGAAGCGGCCCTCCACCATCTTGAGGATGGCCTCGGCCTGGGCCTTGTCGGGCGCGGGATAGTCGATCTTGATGAAGGCGAGCCGCGCGTCCTTGCCGCGGCCGTAGCAGACGGCCATTTCCGTGGCGCCGGGCACCACGCGGCTGGCGTCGTAGGTGTCGCAGATCTTGCTTGCATCCTCGCTGCGCGGCGTGGCCCCGGCCTTGTGCAGGGCCTCGCGCATGCCGGCGCGCGTGGCCGTGTCGAGCTTTTGCCCGAAGAGCACCGCGGGCGGCTGGCCCTCGGGCGCCATGAGCCTCAACTCCTCGATGGCCGCCGGAAGGCCCTCCATGGCCGCGGCATAGAGCAACAGGCTCGCGCGCTGCGGATTGACCGCCACGCCCCGGCCCACCCGGTAGAAATGCCCGAGCCGCCCCAAGGCCTCGCGCTGGCGCTGGGAGGCGGCGCGGCTGTACCAGGCAGCGGCCGCGGCGTCGTCACGGGGCACGCCGCGCCCGTGCTCATAGAGAAAGCCGAGATTGTACTGCGCCTCGGGCTGGCCCTGACGCGCGGCGAGGTCGAACCAGCGCGCCGCCTCGGCCGGGTTGGCCTCCATGCCGCGGCCCTGCTCGAGCATGCGGCCGTAATTGCTCATGCCAGAGGCGTTCCCGGCCTCGGCCGACTTGGCGAACCAATGGAGCGCCCGGCCCACGTCGGGCTCGACGCCGTGGCCCTGGTCATAGAGGACGCCCAGGTTGTTCATGGCCTGGCCGTCGCCCTCTTCCGCCAGTTTCTCCCAGATGGCCCGCGCCCTGGCAATGTCGCCCGCGGCAAAGGCCCGCGCGGCGTCCCCGGCCGGGCCTTCCGGCCACACGGGCGCCGGCGGCTCGGGCAGCGGTGCCGGTGCGGCAGCGGGAGCCGGGGCCGCAGGCGCCTTCGCGCCGCCCTTCTGCGCGGCCCAGGGCACGCCGGGGGCCAGCGCGAGCGCCAGCAGCACGGCGCAGGCCAGCGCGGTCTTTTTCAGCAGGGAAAGCACACCATTCATGGCCGGTCATTCCTCGGGGCGCCAGCGTCTCTTCCGGGCGGCCCGTCGTCCGGCGCCCGCTTGGGGCAGCCGAGGCGCATGAAGTCCGTCTCCGGGAGCGCGGTCAGGCGGCTGTCCGGCACGAGCACATGCCCGGCCCAACCGCTGATGACCGCATCCAGCTTTTCCATGTCCACATAGGCGAGCAGGGCCGGCCAGCGGTCGGCCATGCGGCGCAGGATGCGCGCATAGCTTACTTCGCCGCCGTGAAAGCCGTCAATGAATTCGCAGTCGCCGGAGGCGAAGCCGCGTGCGTCCGTGCAGTCGAGGGCGTCGATGCCGCGGCTTGCCAGCGCCTCGCGCAGACGGAAGAGATGCGGCCAGGCCCCGGGCGTTTTGCGCATGGCCTCAAGCACCCGGGGGGAGAGCGGCGCGATGAACACAAAGGTCTTGACGCCCCGGCTGCGCAGCCGGCACCAGATCTCGGCGAAGGCGTCGAGATGCGCCTCCGAGGGGCCGTCCTGCCCGGGCCGCGCGCGGTAGAAGGCCTTGGTGCCCCCGGCCACCTGCGCGAGCGTATCGCGGAACTGGAAGTCCAGCGGGCGCTGCTGCCCCGTGGCCTCGGCCGTGGCATACCACGAGCCGTCCGGGCCGAAGCCGTCGTCGGTCTGCTGGGCCATGATGCCGAAGCGGTCTTCGCGAAAGCCCGCGCCGAAGAGGCCGAGCACGGGCGCGGCCAGCTCCTGCGGGGAGATCTTGCCCTCCAATAGCCATTGCCACGGCTTTTTCAGGCTGGCGAAGCTGTAATTGTACGAGCCGGAGGTGGGGGGCACCTCCTTGAAGGGCTCGGCCTCCCACTGCGGCAGGAACCACCAGAAATCCAGGCCCAGGATGACCGCCTCGGGCTTGTGGATACGCAGCATGGCGTCCACGGTGGAGCGAAGCACGGCGAGATTCCCCGCCACGCCGCCCATGTTGCAGAAGGGCTTGCGGAACCACGCCCCGCGGAACTGCATGACGCGGGAGGAGCCCACGGCCGCGATGTCCGGCTTGATGGCCGCATAGAGCCTGAGCTTGTAGTCCACGAAATCCTGCGACACACCGGAGCCGAACAGGGCGAAGCGGCCGGAACTTTGCGCGGCCACGGCGCGCTCCACGGCGGCATCGCCGCTTGCGTAGAGCCACCATGCCGCATAGGGCGCGAGCACGAGCAGCCCGAAAAGTCCGAGCCCCGCCAGGATGAGGAAGTAGCGGCGAAGCCATGCCGCCGCTTGCGGCGCTTGCGTGGTCTCTGTCTCCATAGCGCGCATACCCGTACCGCCTAGAACTGGAAATAGAGAAACACGGTTTCCCGCGAGGCCAGCACCAGGGCGGCGAAGGTCAGCACGGCGAGCGCAGCGGCCCATCCCGTCGTCGGGCGCCAGCGCACGCAGGTGCGCGCCCCCTCCTTCGGGCCGAAGACCACTTCCTGACTGTTGGGGCAGCCCCAGACGATGACGCCGCACACGGCGAGCAGCGCAAAGGGCAGCCAGCCGCTGAAAAAGCGGTTGGGCAAAAGCGCGGCCATGAGGCTGTCCGGCGATGCCGGATCGAGCCGGGCGAGAAAGCCCTCGAGTCCCGCCCCGGCGTCGGGCGCCATGAGCGGGGGCCACACCTCAGGCCCGGCGCCGGCCATGGCCGTGTAGATGGTCAGGTCCGTGTCAAGGTTTGGCGCGCGGAACACCACCCAGCAAAGGTTGATGCAGAAAAAGGTGAAGGCCACGCAGAAAAGGCGCCCGGGCGCCCGCGCCAGCAGCCGCTCGGCCAGCGTTCCGCGCACAGAGGCGCGGAAAAAGTGGTTCACCGACAGCATGGCCCCGTGGAGCGCGCCCCAGATGATGAAGGTCCAGCCGGCGCCGTGCCACGCGCCGCCGATGAGCATGGTCAGAAAGAGGTTCGCATACTGGCGCAGGCGCCCGCGCCGGTTGCCGCCGAGCGGGATATAGAGGAAGTCGCGCAGCCACGCGCCGAGGGTGATGTGCCAGCGCCGCCAGAAGTCCACAATGCCCGTGGCCTTGTAGGGCGAGGCGAAATTCTCGGGGAGCCTGAGCCCGAGCATGAGTCCGAGCCCGAGGGCCATGTCCGTATAGCCGGAAAAGTCGAAATAGAGCTGGAAGGTATAGGCGAGCGAGCCGAGCCACGCCTCCAGCGTGGAGGGCCAGATGCCCCGGGCCGCGGCGTTGAACACGGCGTCCGCATAGGCGCCGATGCTGTCCGCGAGCAGCACCTTCTTGCCGAGCCCGAGGGCCAGCAGGGTAAAGCCGCGGGCGAGATTTTCGGCCCGAAGGCCGGCGAGCGCCCCCAGTTGCGGGCCCATCTGGCCATAGCGCACGATGGGCCCGGAAATCACCCACGCGAAGCAGGAGGTGAAGAGCGCGTGCGCGGCCAGGCCCTCGGGCGCCGTTTCGCGCCGGTAGACGGCCACGAGCCACGCGATCTGGATGAAGGTGTAAAAGGAGATGCCGAGCGGAAGCCCCTGCGGCGTGAAGCTCCAGTCCGTCCCGCACAGCCATGCCGCGCAATCAACGAGAAAGCCCGCGTACTTGAACCAGAGGAGCGGCAGCAGGTTGCAGGCGAGGGCCACGGCGAGCAGGCCCCTGCGGGAAAGGCGGCGTGTGCCCCCGCCTTCCTGCTGCGGCGCGGCGAGCGCCGTGCCGAAAGCGTGGTTCATGACGATGAGGCCCAGCAGCAGCACGAGGAAGCCGAGGCCCCAGAAGGCATAGAAGACAAGCGAGAGCGCGAGCAAAAGCCAGGCGAGCGCCTGTTCGGGCTGCGCCGCCGCGCGCGCCGTGAGCTGCCACGCGAGAAGCGCCAGCGGCAGGAAGCAGAAAAGGAAGCTGTAGGAGCTGAAGAGCATGTCGACCGTGCCTGTGCGCGCCCGCAGGCAGTTTCAGGCTGCGCCCGCAGGCTCAGCGGGCTGCGTGGCCCCGACCGGGACCCAGGGGGAAGAAGTCCTCGGCCGGCACGCTGAAGATGATGCCCGAACCCGGTTCCTCAAGGCAGGGCGTCGTCCGCACGGCCTCGAAGATGGCCGGCGCAGCCTCGTCGGGCGCGAGCACGAGGAGCACTTCCTTTTCCGGCACGATGGTGATGCCGAAAAAGCTGGCGTCGGCCTCGGTGCCGGTGCCGCGCGCCTTGAGGATGGTGCCGCCGCCCGCGCCCGCGGCCCTGGCCGCGGCCATGAGGTCGTCGGCATAGCCC
>CAMWVJ010000102.1 GCA_947177645.1 uncultured Desulfovibrio sp. | reverse complement strand
GTCATGAAGGACGCGGTCATGAGCCGGATGGAAACCATGAAGGAAGACCTGGAGGACATGGCCGCCGAAGCCCGCGAGCAGGTGGACGAGGCCCGCATGCAGGAAAATCTCGCCCGCGCCGAAGCCGACGGCGGCAAATAGGCGCCCCTCAACAGCAAAAGCCGGTACGGGGGGCAGCCCCTGCCCCCGGCTACCGCGCCGGCATTCCCCAAGGCAGGCCCCATGAAATTCGAGATCGTCCATGAGCTCCCGGCGACGGAGCGTCACCCCCACCGCGTGCGCCTGCGCTGCGCCGCCGACCTCACGCCCCGGGCCGCGCTGCTTTTGGCCCACGGCCTTGCGGCCCTCCCCGGGCTCACCGGGGTGAGCGTCAATCACCGCACGGGGCGCGTCCTCTTTTTTGCGGAGAGTCCCGAGGCGCGGGCCGCGGCGCTTGCGCATGTGGCCGACGAGACCTGCCACACAGCCCGGCACGGCATCACCCCCGAAGAGATCGAAAAGATCGTGACCGGCGAAAACCCGGTGGGCGGCGTGGCGGCGCTGGTGCGCTTCTTCATCGTGCGGCCCTTCCTGCCGTGGCCCTTGCGGGCCGTCGTGAGCACGGCCGCGGCCATCCCCTTCATTCTCAAGGGCTGCCGCTCGCTCGCGCGCGGGCGCCTGAACGTGGACGTTCTCGACGCATCGGCGCTCACGGTCTCCCTGCTCATGCGCGATTTCCGCACGGTGAGCCTGCTCACCATGCTCCTCGCCGTGGGCGACGCGCTTGAGGTCTGGACGCGGCAGCGGGCGCTGGCCTCCCTCACCGAGAGCCTTACGCTCGACGTGGATTCCGTCTGGGTGCTCCAGCCGGACGGCACCGAGGCGGCGCGCCCCCTCGGCCAGGTGCGCCGGGGCGACCTCATCGTCGTCAACGATGGCAGCTCCATCCCCGTGGACGGCATCGTGGAGAGCGGCGAAGCCCTTGTCAACCAGGCCGCCATGACTGGGGAATCCATGCCCGTCAAGCGCTCGCACGGCGGCGCCGTGTATGCCGGCACCATCGTGGAGGAGGGGCGCCTCGTCATCCGCGTGACCCAGGTGGGCGAGAGCACGCGCCTCCAGCAGGTAGTGACCTTCATCGAGCAGTCGGAAAAGCAGAAATCCGCCATCGAGGCCCGCTATACCAGCCTCGCCAACAAGGCCGTTCCCTTCACCTTCGCCCTGGCGGGCCTCGTCTGGCTTTTCACGCGCAACATCTACCGCGCGTCGTCGGTGCTGCTCGTGGATTATTCCTGCGCGCTCAAGCTCGCCACGCCGCTCGCCGTGCTCACGGCCATGCGCCACGGCACGCAGCAGGGCATCGCCATTCGCGGCGGCCGCTACCTCGAGGCCATCCGCGAGGCGGATACCCTGGTCTTTGACAAGACGGGCACGCTCACCACCTCGCAGCCCTCGGTGGCCGAGGTGGTGGCCGCGCCGGGCCACGACCCGCGCACCGTCCTCGGCATCATGGCCTGCCTGGAGGAGCATTTTCCGCATCCCATCGCCCGGGCCATCGTGAGCCACGCGAGCGCCGAGGGCATCGCCCACGAGGAGGAGCACACCGAGGTGAAATACGTGGTGGCGCACGGCATTTCCTCGCACCTGCACGGGCACGAGATGTATCTCGGCAGCCGCCACTATATAGAGCACGACGAGGGTGTTGACCTCGCGGTCTTTGCGGACGCCATCGCCCGCGAGACGGCCAAGGGGCATTCCGTGCTCTTCCTCGCCATCGACGGCAAGGCCGCGGGCATGGTCTCCATCCAGGACCCCTTGCGGCCCGAGGCGCGCCAGGTGGTGAGCGCCATGCGCGCCCTGGGCTTCGGCCGCATCCTGATGATCACGGGCGACGGCGAAAAGACCGCGCGCACCGTGGCGAACGAGCTTGGCATCACCGAATTCCGCGCCCATGTGCTGCCCACGGACAAGGGCAAGATCGTCATGGAACTTACCCGCGAAGGCTGCAAGGTGATGATGGTGGGCGACGGCATCAATGACGGCCCGGCCCTGTCCGCGGCCTCGGTGGGCGTGGCCATGGGCGACGGCACGGACCTCGCGCGGGCGGTGGCCAACGTGGTCTTCACCAACTCGACCCTCTGCGACCTCGTGAAGATACGCCTGCTGGCGGCGCGGGCGCTTGCCCGCATCCACACCAACGCGCGCCTCGGCATCGGGCTCAATTCGCTCTATCTTCTGGGCGCCATCGCGCTCGGGCTGCCCCCGGCGCTGACGGCTGTGCTGCACAACCTGACGACCATCGGCATTTCGCTCAACGCCATCCGCCCCTACAGCGTCGCCAAAGCCTACAGGCGCCATACCGGCGGCTAAGGCCCCCGCCGGATGACCGGGGGCCGGCATCCCCCTGAAAAAACGCCGGCCCCCGCCCACTAGCCGTCGAGCAGGCGTTTCAGCCACCTGAGGCGCCCCTTGCCATAGGGCGGATAGCGCAGCGGCAGGTCGAAAGACGGCCACTGGCGCACCACGCCCTTCAGGTTGCTGAAGAGGTCAAAGCCGGCACGGCCGTGGTAGCGGCCCATGCCGCTTTTGCCCACGCCGCCGAAGGGCAAATGGCTGGAGGAGGCCTGGAGCGCCACGTCATTGATACAGCCGCCCCCGAAGGAGACTTCGCGCAGCACGCGCCGCTCGATGGCCTTGTCTCTGGTGAAGAGATAGCAGGCGAGCGGCTTGGGATTGGCGCGGATGTAGCCAATAGCGTCGTCAAGGCTCGCATAGCCGACGGCCGGCAGGAGCGGCCCGAAGATCTCGTCCTCCAGCGCCGGGCTGGTGAGGTCGGTCTTGAAGACGAGGGGCGCGATCTTCAGACGCTCCTTGTCGGCGCGGAGGCGCACACCGCAACGCTCCGCGAGCCCGGAGAGCCGGTCAAAGGCCACGGGGGAGACGATGCGGCCATAATCCGGCGAGGCGAGGGCATCAGGCCCGAGGAAGCGGGTAAATTCCCTTTCGATGCCCGCCACGAGCTCGTCGAGGATGGCGGCGTCGGCGAGCAGGTAGTCCGGCGCCACGCAGGTCTGCCCGGCGTTGAGCATCTTGCCCCAGGCGATGCGCCGGGCGGCCACGGCGAGGTCGGCATCCTTGGTGACGATGGCCGGGCTCTTGCCGCCGAGCTCGAGGCACACGGGCGTCAAGTGTCTGGCCGCGCTCTCCATGATGGTATGCCCCACGCGCGGGCTGCCGGTATAGAAAATAAAGTCCCACGGCAGCGCGAGCAGCGCGTTGGCCGTCTGTTCCGGCGACGCGCCCGGGGCTTCCGGCGCGTCGAGCACGACGCGGCAGTGGCCGACGTCAAAGCATTCCGCCACCAGCTCCCGCAAAAGGCGCCCCGTGGCCGGCGACTGCCGCGAGGGCTTGAGCACCGCGCAATTCCCGGCGGCCACCGCGCAGATGAGCGGGATGAGCGAAAGCTGGAAGGGATAGTTCCACGGCGAGAACACGAGCGCCACGCCGAAAGGCTCGGGGTGGACCTTGCAGAAGGCCGGCAATATGGTCCGCCCGGGCCAGACCCGGCGGGGCCGGCTGAAGCGGGCAGCGCGGGCGGCATAGTATTCCGCCGCGTCCAGCGTTTCCGCGATTTCGGTAAGGTACGCCTCCACAGCGGACTTGCCGAGGTCGGCGTGGAGGGCCGCCGTGATGTCGGCCTCGCGCCGGCGCACGGCCGCGGCCAGGGTGCGCAGCCGGGCCTTGCGAAAGGCCGGTTCCAGCGTGACGCCCGTGGCGAAGAAGGCCCGCATTTCCGCGTGCAGGGCCTCATATGACAGCTCATTCATGGCAAGCCCCTTTGTTCTCGACCTTTCCCCGCGGCTCTGGCATCCTTGGGCGGTGCCGCACCGCCCCTTCAGCTGTAGCGCGCCGGCGGCCGGCGCGCAACGGCTTCAAACCTTCTTCGCCCGCGGCCGTGGAGCGCCAGGAGCCGCCCCATGAACATCGCCCTGAAGGGCCATTTTTTACGCGAAGGGCTCAGGCCCAACGGCCATCAGGTCCATGATCTCGTCATCAGGAAGGGCGAGACCCTGAAGGACGCCCTCAAGGCGTTGCCCGCGCCCGTAGACCTCGTGATATGGGAGCTTTTCGGCGCGGCTTCGGACCTCCCGGCCCTCGGCCCCTGCGAGCTGCCCATGGTGGCCTACTGCATCGACACGCCGCTCAACGCCTTCTGGCTGTGGCCCTGCGTGCAAAATTTCGACGCAGTCTTCGTGGACCAGCCCCAGTGCGTGGCGGACTTCGCCGGCGTGGCGCCCCATGTCTCCTGGCTGCCCCTGCCGGCGCACACTTCCTGGTTCCAGCCGCCGCGGTCGAAAAAGTACGATATCACCTTCATCGGCACCACCAATGCGCACCGCCCCAAGCGCAACAATCTCCTCAAGCTGCTCGGGTCGCACTTTGACCTCAACATCCACTCCGGGCTCACCCTGGAACAAAGCCAGCAGGTCTTTGCCGAGTCGAAGATCGTCCTCAACGAGAACTTCTTTCCCGGCCTCACCCTGCGCGTGTTGCAGGGCCTCGCCGCAGGCGCGGCCGTTTTCACCGAGCGCTCGCCCTTTGGGCACGATTTCGGCCTCACGGATTTTCAGGACCTCGTCTTCTACACGCCGGACAGCCTCATCGAACGCATGACAGAAGTGGTCGAAAACTATGAGCGCTATGCCGGCCTCGGCGCGCACGGGCAGGAGACCTGCCGCGAGCTGTACGGGAGCGCGCCGGTGGCGGCGGAGCTGCTGGCCCGCATCCCCACGGCGCGCCGGTGGGACGGCCCGGCGCACACCGAAGAGGCCCGGTGGCACAGGATCACGTCAGAACTGCTCTATGTGCAGCGCTTCGGGGGCGACTTTTCGCGCACCGTGAAGGCGCTTGCGGAAGTGGCGCATTCTTCCTCAGACAAGGCGGCCGAGGCGGAGCTTTTGCTTGGCGACGTTGAGGCGCGGGTGAAAAAAGGGAGGGACGCCCGCGCGCACTACCGCCGGGCGCTGGAGCTGGACGCGACGAACCCGGCGCGCCTCAAGCTAGCCCTGCTGGACATCCAGCAAAACGAGCTTGCCGCCGCCCGGGAGGGGCTGCTGGCCTGTGCGCGCGAGACGGACATGGCAAAAATCCCGGAAGCATCCCTTGCGGGCGCCCCGACGGCCCAGGGCCTGCTCACCCTCGCCGGGGAGCTTGCGTTCGCACGCGGCCGCCGCTGGGACATGGGCTTCAACAAGGATTTCCCCGACCCCGTGCCGGACACGGCCTTCGAGCTCGGCCGCCTGTCGTGGGAGCTGGCGCCCACGCCCGGCGCCCTTGACCTCATGCGGAGGTGCCTGCCGCAGCACATGCAGGGCGAGCTGTTGCCGCTCCTGCTCGCGGCCCTGAAAAAGGGATTGCTCCCGGATGTGCAGATCCTCGAGACGGCCCGCACGGCCTATGAGTACTACGACCACGAGACCGCCGCGGCCATCATGGCGGCCCTGCGGAAGACGAAATAGCTGTTTGTAAGGAAGATCCCCGCCGCGCGGCGGTGAGGCGCGGGCGCGCCAGGGCCCGCGGCTTTCCGTTGGGCGCAAAGTGTACCCCCAGAGTCGTATACACATCTACGAGCCCACGAG
>CAMWVJ010000101.1 GCA_947177645.1 uncultured Desulfovibrio sp. | reverse complement strand
CGCACCGTGTTGAACGGGCGCGTTTCGGCCACGGCGCGGGCCGCTTCCATCTGCGCGTCCAGCGCGCGGTGGCGGCGCAGGGCCACGGCGGGCACGGGCACATAGCGCGTGGGCTCGCGCTTCATGGGCGCGTGCTCCACGCTCTCGGGGAGCGGCCCCAAGGTGACGGGTCCGCGCAAATGGCTCACGCGCGTGGTGGTGCGCAGCATGACCGGCTGCTCCAGCTCGCGCGCGAGGCGGAAGGCGGCCACGGTCATGTCCCTGGCCTCTTCGGCCGAGGCCGGCTCGAAACAGGGCACATGCGCCGCGCGGGCATAGCTGCGGTTGTCCTGCTCGTTCTGGCTGGAGTGGCAGCCCGGGTCGTCGGCGCTCAGGAGCACGAGCCCGCCCGGGAGGCCCACATAGGCCGCGGTGAAGAGCGGGTCGGCGGCCACGTTGAGGCCCACGTGCTTCATGGTCACGAGGCATTGCGCCCCGCCGAGGGCCGCGCCCGCGCCGACCTCCAGCGCCACCTTCTCGTTGGTGGCGTATTCCACGCCGAAGCCAAGCACATCGCCGGCCGCGAGGATCTTTTCCCGCAGGCGGCTGAAGGTGTCCGGCACTTCGGAGGACGGCGTGCCGGGATAGCAGGTGACGAGATGGACGCCCGCCTCCAGCGCGCCGCGCACGATGGCCTCGTTGCCCAGGAGCAGGTGACGCTCGCCAGGGGCGTCGCGCAGGAGTGGTTCCACGGCAGTCTCCGGCCGGCGCATGCGCCGGGATAAGGTTGGGCCTTGCCTGAGGCGGCGCCCCTTACTGGGCCTTGCCCAGCTCCGCGGCCAGCGCGTTGGCGCGGGAGCGGAAATAGGCCGCTTCGGGCGTCTTCACCTCTTCCGCAAGGCCGAGATAGGTCTTGTAGGCGAGCTCGGTCTTGCCGGCGCGCGAGGCCGCCTCGGCGAGCATCTGGCGAAGCTGCACGGAACGCCGCGACTCGGGGAGCTTGGCCTCCAGCTCCTGCAGGAGCGCCAGCGCCTGGACGTTCTCGTTCTGCATGAGCAGGCTGCCCACGCTGCCGAGAGCCGCGGTGAGGCCGAGGGCGCCGTCGCCGTCGAGCTTGGCCGCCTTGGCGTAGGCGTCCGCCGCGAGGATGGGGTCGCCGTTTTCCTGGGCGCTCTGGCCGAGGCTCATATAAATGAAGAGCTTGGTGCTCTCCGGGGCGCCTTCCGCCAGTTTGGAGAGCGCGGCGTCGCGGTCCTTGCCCTTGAGCTGGGCGTTGATGCGCGCGAGCTCCTGGCGCGCCTCCTCCTGCTTGCCGTGGTGATACCAGTTCCACACCGCCATGCCGCCAAGGGCCAGCAAAAGGGCGAGCACCACGCCCGCGATGGCGCTGGCGTAGCGCGTGATGAACTGGAGGAGCGGGGCGTTTTCCGCGCTCACCTCGGCCTGGATGTCACGCAGGAAGGGGGAGGCCGACTCGTCTTGATTCTTTTGCGGATTCATGTATCTAACCTCCGGGAGGGGCGCGGGCGTCCGCGTTGCGGGCCGCTTGGGCCCGGCCGGAAGCCCCGGTCACATTTCTTAATCTTACGCCACAACCGCGCGTCCTGTCAAAGCAAAAGCCCCGCTTTCCCTGCCTGGCCGAGCGCGCATTGCCGGAGGGGCTGATGGGCTGGACTGCGGAAGATACCCTTCAGGTGGAAGAGCTGGGCCGGCGTGCGCGCGCCGCCTCGCGGCATATGGCCGCGGGCGGGCCCGCGGCGAAGAACCGCTTTCTCGCCCGCGTGGCCGAGCTGCTCGCCGAGCGCGAGGGCGCCCTGCTCGCCGCCAACGCCGAGGACGTGGCCGCCGCCCGCGCCGCCGGGCTGGACGCGCCGCGCCTCGACCGGCTCACCCTCACCCCGGCCATCCTCGCCGAGCTGCGCGCCGCCTGCCTCGCTGTGGCCGGCATGCCCGACCCCGTGGGCGTCACCGAACACCAGTGGCAGCGGCCCAACGGTCTGCTCGTGGGCCGCATGCGCGTGCCGCTCGGCGTCATCGCCATGATCTACGAGGCCCGCCCCAATGTGACGGTGGACGCCGCCATCCTCTGCGCCAAGGCGGGCAATGCCGTCATCCTGCGCGGAGGTAGCGAGGCTGTGCGCTCCAACCGGGCGCTCGCCGGCGTGCTGCGCGAAGCCCTTGCGGACGCCGGCCTCCCCGCCGACGCCGTGCAGCTCGTCGCCACCACGGACCGCGCCGCCGTGACCGCACTCTGCAAGCTCAACGCATACATCGATGTCATCATCCCCCGCGGCGGCGAGGGCCTGGTGCGCGCCGTGAGCGAGGCGGCCACCATGCCCGTGCTCAAGCACGACAAGGGCGTGTGCCATCTGTATGTGGACGCCGGCGCCGACCTTGAAATGGCCCTGCGCCTCGTGGAAAACGGCAAGACGCAGCGCCCCGGCGTGTGCAATGCGCTGGAGTGCCTGCTCGTGCACCGCGACGAGGCCGCGGCCTTTTTGCCCATGGTGGCCCGGAGCCTCGGGGGCGCCGGGGTGGAGTTCCGCGCCGACGCAGCCTCGCTGCCGCTGCTCGGGCCCACGGCAAAGCCGCAGACGCCGAGCGACCTTGGCCACGAATTTCACGCCCTCGTCCTCGCCGTCTGCGTGGTGGACGACATGGACGCGGCGCTCGCCCACATCGCGGCCTACGGCTCCAACCACAGCGAAGTCATCTGCACGCGCGACTACGGCCGGGCGCGGCGCTTCCTGCGCGAGGCCGACGCCTCCATGGTGGCGGTGAACGCCTCCACGCGCTTCAATGACGGCGGCCAGCTCGGCCTCGGCGCGGAGATCGGCATCTCCACATCCAAGCTCCACGCCTACGGGCCCATGGGCGTCACCGAGCTGACGACCACCAAGTTCGTCGTGCTCGGAAACGGCCAGACGCGCCAATGACGGCTGCCCCGGGCCGCGCCACGGGGGGGCGCCTGCTCTACGGGGGCACCTTCGATCCCCCGCACCGGCGCCATCTGGAAGTGGCCGCGGCGGCCCTGCGCCTGCTGGGCGGCAGCGTGGACGGCGCGGACTTTATCCCGAGCGCCCGGCCGCCGCACAAGCCGGGCCGGGGCGTGCTGCCCTTCGCCCTGCGCTGCGCCCTGGTGGAGGCGGCGCTCGCGGAAAACGGCGACCGGCGCCTTGCCTGCAACCGCATGGAGGGCGAGCGCCAGGGGCCGTCCTATACCTGGGACACGCTGGCCGCCTTCCGCGCCGCGCAGCCCGGGGTGAGGCCCTATTTTTTGCTTGGCGGCGAGGATTATGCACTGTTGCCCACCTGGCGGCGCGGGCTCGAGCTACCCAGCCTGTGCAGCCTTGTCGTGGCGCCGCGCGGCGATGTGGCCGACGCCGCGGCCTTCCGGGCCGTAACGCGCAAAAACTGGCCCAACGCGCGGGAGCTGGCGCCCCTGCGCGCAGGCGCGGACGATGCCCCGCGCATGGCGCTCCCGGGCGGCGGCGAGGCTGTCCTCCTGCCGCTGGCGCCCGAGGCCGTGAGCTCCTCCGGCATCCGCGCGGCGTGGCTCGCCGGACGGGCGCCCGAAGGCGTGCCGGAAAAGGTCTTGCAGATTCTGGATCAACACCGGGAGGCGGTCGCCGCCGCCTGGAGGGAGGAGCGCTGACATGCTCAAGGTCGCCCCCAAGGAACTCCGCGAAAATATCGCCCGCGCCAACGGCTACCTCCGCCGCAATGAGGTCACGCGCGCCCTCACGGCCATGAGCGCGGCCTTGCGCCAATATTCCGGGGTGCAACTCATGCGCGGCCCGCGCGCGGAAATGGACATCCAGATCTGCGAATTCCTCAACGCCCTCACCCACCACCAGGCCATGCAGACCCTGCTCGACCCCAGCCGCAGCGGCAAGCCCCGGCCCATCCCCTACCAGCAGGGCAAGGAAGCGGCGCTCGCCACCGTGCTCGAAGGGCTGGCCAGGATCATGATCAACGAGGCCGAGGAGAAGATCCGCCGGGAGGCCGACGCGCGCCTCGAGCGCAAGAAGACCCTCATCGAGACCGGCGTGCAACTGCTCAACGAGGGCCAGTACGCCAAGGGCCGCGCCTTTTTGAAGCGCGTGGCCGAGGAGTTCAGCGAGGAGGAGGGCATCCGCGTCCAGCTCGGGCAGATCTTCGCGGCCGCGGGCCAGCTCGCCGAAGCTGCGGAAATGTATGAGGAATCCATGCAGGTCGAGCCGCGGGCCTCGGCGGCCTACACGGGCGCCGTGAACGCCTGGACGGAGCTTCGCGAATACGAGCGCGCCGAAAAAGTCTACATGGCCATTTTGCGCACCTTCGGCGGCCATCCCAACACCTTCGGCAAGATGGCCAAGATGTACTGGGACTGGCGCAAGCGCGACAAGGCCGAAGAGCTGGCGCTGCGCGCGCTCCAGGGCGACCCCGACCAGCCCGAGGCCAACGAGGTGATGCAGGCGCTTTCCGCCCGGCGCTGAACGGCGCGCCCGCCTCCCGGGCCTGCCCCGGCCTTTCAACGCAAGACAGCCCAGGCACGAAGCCCGGGCTGTCGTTTATTGGCACGCCTGTGGTCGCGGCCCCGTTTATTTCTTGTCGTCGCTGTCCGTGGTCAGGGTCTTGGGATCCTCCCCGCGCTCAAGGGCCTCAAGGTTCCTGAGCCGCCGCTCGCTGGACGGATGGGTGGCGAAGAAGCCGCCCCCCGATGACCCGAGCTTGCGCATGGCCGAAATGGCCGCGGAAGTCTTGTAGTGGTTGGCCTTCAGAAAATCCATGCCATAGCTGTCCGCATCCAGCTCCTGGGACTGGGAAAACTGCGCGTTGACAAAGCCGCGGGCGAGCTCGCCGAGGCCGGAATCCGTGATGGTCGCGGCCGTGGGGTGCAGGGCGCCGGCCGCGGTCTTGGCGGCTGCCGTGGCATAGGACATGCGCAGGGCGTTGAGGGAATGCCCCTTGGCCACATGGCCGATCTCATGGCCGAGCACGAAGCGCAGCTCGTCGTCGTTCATGGCGTCCATGAGGCCGGAATTGACGCGGATGGAGCCGTCCGGGGTGGCGCTGGCGTTGAGTTCGGGCGTCATGTAGACCTTGTAGTTGAGCGGCACGCCGTTGACGTTGGTCTCCTTGGCCATGATCCGTTTCAGGCGCTTGGTATATTTGTCGTTGTCGGCCGCCACCGTGGCAACGCTGTCCATCTGCTGCCGCATCTTGAGGCTCATGCCCCTGAGGTCGTCGTCACTGACCGCAGCCGCCTGGACGGCCTGGCTGCCGGCGCCGATGAGGCGCGAATAATTGACCGAACCCAAGCAGCCGTTCAGCAAGAAGCATGAAATGCACAGCGCCACGCCGCAAAATCCTTTCATCTCCCTCTCCTTTTCGTGTGGATAGATACCGCCTCCCCAGCCTTGCCGCGCGCGGCATCGCGCAAAAGAAACGCGCATGCCGGGGCGGCCCCACAACCGGGGCCGGAGGCAGCTCGCCGGCGCGAAGGCTGCCCGGCCCCGAGCCCCTGCCGGGACTGGCGCTCATACTTGGGAGGCACCCGCCTTCGCTGACTTATATACAAGACGGGGAGAAGTCAATTTTTTCCTGCCGCGGGCAAATTCTGGCGGCCACCAATCGGGTAGTACCAGGTTTTTGCCGGCGCTTCCCGCCCCACACG
>CAMWVJ010000100.1 GCA_947177645.1 uncultured Desulfovibrio sp. | reverse complement strand
CGGCGCGCCACGGGCGAGCCCCTGGCGCATATCACGGGCACGCGGGAATTTTTCCGCCGCGATTTCCGCGTCACGCGGCATACGCTGGTGCCCCGGCCGGAAACGGAGCTTCTGGTGGAGCCGGCCTTGGAGCTGTTGCCCGCCGGCCCGCTCAGGTTCGCGGACATGGGCGCGGGCAGCGGCTCAATCGGTGTCACCCTCGCCTGCGAGCGGTCGCTGTGGCGCGGCGTCCTGCTGGAAAAGAGCGCCGAGGCGCTTGCCGTTGCCCGGGAGAACGCCGCGGCCCTCCTCCCGGAGGAGGGGGCCGAAGCAGGGGAGGGGAGCGCGCCTCCGTCCTCCATGGGCGCGCCAGCCCGCCTGGCACTCCTGCGCGCCGACCTCTTTGCCCCGCCGCTGCGGGCAGGCGCGTTTGCCCTCGTCATCAGCAATCCTCCTTATATAGGTGAAGGGGAGCGCGGTAGCGTCATGGACGAGGTGCTGCGCTTCGAGCCGGCATCCGCGCTGTTTTCGCCGGCGGATGGCCTCGCGCATCTCGCGGCCGTGGCGCAAGCGGCCCGGCGAGCGCTCAGGGCCGGCGGCCTCGTCATCCTCGAGCATGGCGCCGCCCAGGGGGCGGCCGTGCGCGGGCTGCTGGGCGTCTGCGGCTTTGCGGGTATTGAGACGCGGCGCGACCTCGCGGGCCTCGAGCGGTGCACGCTGGGGCGGCTTCGCTGAGGCGTTCATCTTTGAGGCAGAAAAGATATTTTTTGCTTGCCAAGAAAAGGGAAAGCGGTTAAGAAAGCAACTTGCCGCTGGCGTAGCTCAACTGGCAGAGCAGCTGATTTGTAATCAGCAGGTTGCGGGTTCGAGTCCCATCGCCAGCTCCACGAGACGCTGAACAAAAGCCCGAGCGGCTTTTGCGGCACTGTGGGGAGGGGTTCCCGAGTGGCCAAAGGGAACAGACTGTAAATCTGTCGTCGTAAGACTTCGGTGGTTCAAATCCACCCCCCTCCACCAGCCCTGCACATCGCGGAAGCCCGCTTCCGCATAAGGCCCCAAAGGCCGTGCGGGGTGATACACTGGCTGCCTTGGCTGTAGGAGACAGGACGACTGTCGGGGAACTACGGCGCGGCGGACGCCGGGGTTTTTGCCCCGGTGCGCGAAAATGCGCCGCCACTGTGCGGGAATAGCTCAACGGCTAGAGCATCAGCCTTCCAAGCTGAGGGTTGCGGGTTCGAATCCCGTTTCCCGCTCCATTCCTGCAAGATTCCCCCGTACCGACTCCCGCCAATGCGCTTCCCTGGGAACAGGGAAAGATTCGGGCGCCTCGCGCCCATGGTTACGCGAAAGACGCCCCTGCCCCCGGGCAGCGGCGGAGTGGAACCGCAACAGCAATTTTTTTCCAGGGAGACGTAAGATGGGCAAAGCGAAATACGAACGCAAGAAGCCGCATGTCAACATCGGCACCATCGGCCACATCGACCACGGCAAGACCACCCTCACCGCGGCCATCACCAAGATCGCCGGCCTCAAGGGCGAGGGCAGCTTCGTCTCGTATGACGAGATCGACAAGGCCCCCGAAGAAAAGGAACGCGGCATCACCATCGCCACGGCCCACGTGGAATACGAGACGCCCAAGCGCCATTACGCCCATGTGGACTGCCCCGGCCACGCCGACTACATCAAGAACATGATCACCGGCGCCGCCCAGATGGACGGCGGCATCCTCGTGGTGGCCGCCACCGACGGCCCCATGCCGCAGACCCGTGAGCACATCCTGCTCGCCCGCCAGGTGGGCGTGCCGCAGCTCGTGGTCTTCCTCAACAAGTGCGACCTCGTGGACGATGAGGAGCTGCTTGAACTCGTCGAGCTGGAAGTGCGCGAACTGCTCTCCCAGTACGACTTCCCCGGCGACGAAGTGCCGGTCATCCGCGGCTCCGCCCTCAAGGCGCTGGAGTGCGACAAGGCCGACGACCCGGCCGCCAAGTGCGTGGACGAGCTGCTCGAGGCCTGCGACTCCTTCATTCCTGACCCGGTGCGCGACATCGACAAGCCCTTCCTCATGCCCATCGAAGACGTGTTCTCCATCTCCGGCCGCGGCACCGTGGTGACCGGCCGTGTGGAGCGCGGCGTCATCAAGGTGGGCGACGAAGTGGAGATCGTGGGTATCAAGCCCACCCAGAAGACCACCTGCACGGGCGTGGAAATGTTCCGCAAGCTGCTCGACCAGGGCCAGGCCGGCGACAACATCGGCGTGCTCCTGGGGGGCACCAAGCGTGACGAGGTGGAGCGCGGCCAGGTGCTCGCGGCGCCCAAGTCCATCACGCCGCACAAGAAGTTCAAGGCCGAAGTGTATGTCCTCTCCAAGGAGGAAGGCGGCCGCCACACGCCGTTCTTCTCCGGCTACCGTCCGCAGTTCTACTTCCGTACCACGGACATCACCGGCGTCATCGACCTGCCCGAGGGCGTGGAAATGGTCATGCCCGGCGACAACTCGCAGTTCATCGTCGAGCTCATCGCGCCCATCGCCATGGAAGTGGGCCTGCGCTTCGCCATCCGCGAAGGCGGCCGCACGGTTGGTTCCGGCGTCGGCACCGAGATCCTCGAGTAGGGCCATGAGAGTCAACGTCATCCTGGCTTGCACCGAGTGCAAGCGGCGCAACTACAGCACCCGGAAGAACAAGAAGAACACCACCGGGCGTCTGGAAATGAAAAAGTATTGCCCCTGGGACAAGAAGCACACGGTGCATCGCGAAACCAGGTAGTCACTTTCCGCCGGGGGAGGGGGGTTCCCTCTCCCGGCGGCGCGCAGGGCAGTAGCTCTAACGGCTAGAGCGGCGGTCTCCAAAACCGCAAGTTGGGGGTTCGAATCCCTCCTGCCCTGCCATTTTTTATCTTCCGGGATGCACGCTATGGCAAAGAAACAGGCGCAGGCCGCGGACGACAGGGCCGAATCGGCGCCGAATCCCATCACGCGCTTCATCCGCTATGTGGAAGCCTCCAAGGCCGAACTGCGCAAGGTCACCTGGCCCACGCTCAAGGAGACGCGCAAGGCGACCCTCGCCGTGCTGGGCTTCGTGGCCGTCATGGCCGTCATTCTGGGCCTGATAGACCTCGGTCTCTCAAGCCTGATCAAGACCATACTGTCCTGAAGGCCGCTATGAACGACTCCGTTGCAGATACCGCCCCCGAGGGGGTGGCCGCGCCCGCGGCCGCAAACCCGGAAACGGCGGCTCCCGATACGCCCGCCGGCAAAAGGGCGCGCTGGTACATCGTGCACACCTACTCGGGCTTTGAGCAGCGTGTGCAGAAGACCATTGCCGAAATGCAGCGCACCGGCCAGGACCAGGGCCTCATCGAAGAAGTGGTGGTGCCCACCGAAAAGGTGCAGGAGCCTTCCCGCCACGGCGAAAAATCCCGCACGACCACGCGCAAGTTCTATCCCGGCTATATCATGGTGCGCATGGTCATGACCGACCTTTCCTGGCATCTCGTGCAGTCCATCCCCAAGGTCACGGGCTTCGTGGGCGGCAAGAACCGCCCCGCGCCCATGCGCGACGGCGAGGCCGAACGCATCCTCAAGCTCATGGAGATGCGCCAGGAGACGCCCCGGCCCAAGTTCAACTTTGAGGTCGGCGATGATGTGCGCGTCATTGAAGGGCCTTTTGACGGCTTCAATGGTGTGGTTGAGGAAGTGAACCACGACAAGGGCAAGCTGCGCGTCTCGGTGTCCATCTTCGGGCGCCAGACCCCTGTCGAGCTGGATTTCGGGCAGGTCTCCAAGGGCTAAGGGCCCGGGGCCTCCCGCGCGCGTCCTCACGGGCGCGCCTCATGATGAAGGATGTGAGAAATGGCCAAGAAAGAAGTTGCCAAGATCAAGTTGCAGATCCCTGCCGGCGCCGCCAACCCGTCGCCGCCGGTGGGCCCGGCCCTGGGCCAGCACGGCCTGAACATCATGGGCTTCTGCAAGGAATTCAATGCCCGCACCCAGGACCAGAAGGGGATGATCATCCCTGTGGTCATCACCGTCTATGCCGACCGTTCCTTCACCTTCATCACCAAGACGCCGCCCGCGGCGGTGCTGATCATGAAGGCGGCCAAGATCGAGAAAGGCTCCGGCGAGCCCAACCGCAACAAGGTGGGCAGCCTCACCCACGCCCAGGTGGAAGAGATCGCCAAGCTCAAGCTGCCGGATCTCAATGCGGCGAGCCTTGAGGCGGCCGTGAAGTCCATCGCGGGCACCGCCCGGAGCATGGGCATCGACGTGAAGTAGGCGCCTTTCGCCGTACCGACGGCGGCCGGCTCTCCGCCTTCGCAACGCGGGGCCGACGCCCTGTATCGCCATCACTTGTACTGCCCTGGCCGACCCAGTTCCGGCTGCGGCAGGAGATAAGCAAAGGATCGAGACATGCCCAAGCATGGCAAGAATTTTCGGAAGGCGGTGGAAGCCTGTGACGTGCAGGAGCGCTACAGCGTCGAGGACGCGGTGGCGAAATCCCTGGACGCCTCCTTCGCCAAGTTTGACGAAACGGTGGACGTGGCCCTGCGCCTCGGCGTCGACCCCAAGTATTCCGACCAGATGGTGCGCGGCGCCGTGACCCTGCCGCACGGCCTTGGCAAGACGGTGCGCGTCGCCGTGTTCTGCAAGGGCGAGAAGCAGGCCGAGGCCAAGGCCGCCGGCGCGGACATCGTGGGCGCCGAAGACCTGGTCGCCAAGATCAAGGACGGCTGGCTGGAGTTCGACGCGGCCGTGGCCACCCCGGATGTCATGGCGCTGGTGGGCCAGATCGGCCGCGTGCTGGGCCCCCGCGGGCTCATGCCCAATGCCAAGACGGGTTCCGTCACCTTCGATGTGGCCAAGGCCGTCAACGAGCTCAAGGCCGGCCGCGTGGACTTCAAGGTGGACAAGGCGGGCGTGCTGCATGCGCCGCTCGGCAAGGTCTCCTTCGGGCCGGAGAAGGTGCTTGGCAACCTCAAGGCCCTGCTTGAGGCGGTCAATCGCCTGAAGCCGTCCGCCGCCAAGGGCAACTACATGCAGTCCATGGCCATTTCCACCACCATGGGGCCTGGCCTCAAGGTGGACATGCCCCAGGTGAAGAAATTTCTTGAAGGCTAGGGCGCGGGCTTGCCCCGCGCGTAGCCGGGCCACAGCGCCGGGCGCGCCTTCAAGGGTTGCATCGCAACCACTGGCAGAGGAAACGGAATACGGGTCGAAGACGGCAGGCGGGCTTGCCCTCAATTTCCTGCCCAGACTTCTCTTTGGCTCGGCATTCCACCTGGCACCCCTGACGTGAGAGGTATCACGTGAACAGGTCTGAAAAAGCCGTAATCATCGAGGACATCAAGTCTCGCGCTGATGCCTCCTCCTTTGCGGCGCTCACGGACTTCAAGGGCATGTCGGTGGAAGAGCTGACGAACCTTCGGGTGCGCCTGCGCGGCGCCGGCGGCGAATACCACGTCGTCAAGAACACCCTGGCTCGCATCGCTCTTACCGGCGGCAAGCACGACGCCATCAAGGACAAGTTCCATGAGAACTGCGGCGTGGCCCTCGGGTTCGACGACCCTGTGGCGGTGGCCAAGGCGTTGAGCGACTTCGCCAAGCAGAGCAAGCTGTTCAGCCTGCGCTGCGCCAGCCTGGACGGCAAGGAGATGTCCGCCGAACAGGT
>CAMWVJ010000099.1 GCA_947177645.1 uncultured Desulfovibrio sp. | reverse complement strand
AGCGCATGACCACCGGGGCAAAGCGCGGCTCGCCCGGGCGCCCCTTTTCGTCCAGCGGCAGCTCCACCATCATGGCGAGGCGGTCCTCCCCGGGCTTCAGGCTGCACAGGCCGTTGGAGAGCGCTGGCGGCAGCATGGGCTCCACCGAGCGCGGAAAATACCACGAATTGCCGCGGGCAAGCGCCTCGGCGTCAAGGGCGCCCGTTGCCCCCGGCTGGCCGCGCCCGGGCCGCACATAGTGGCTCACATCAGCGATGGCTACGCGCAAAAGCCAGCCCTTGCCGCGTTTTTCCACATGCACGGCGTCGTCAAAGTCGCGCGCGTCCGCGCCGTCGATGGTCACGAGCGGGAGCTGGCGCACATCCTCGCGGCCGGACATATCCTCGGGTGTCGGCCCGGCGGGAAGATTCGCGGCCTCGGCGAGCACGGCCGGCGGAAATTCGCGCGGCGCCTCGTGGTTGAGCTTGACCAGCTCCTCCTGCACGGCCACGTCGTCCTCGCGGCCATAGGCGCCCGCGAGACGCGCGCTCCAGAGGTCAGAGGCCAGCTCCGCCTCGGGGGTGACGAGCAGGAGCGTGCCCGGCTCCAAGCGCCCCCCTTCGGGCAGGCCCGGCACCCCGTTTTCGGGCAGCGAAACGCTGAAATTCACCGGGATGCGGCTGTCCGCCGGGCGGCAGAAGAGCGTCGCCCCGGTGCGCCGCACCAGATGCACCGGCACTTCTTTGTTCGCCCGCTCGAGGATGTGGGTCACGCGGCCTTCGGGCGCGCGCGAAACGCCGTGGCCGCGTCCCTCCCTGCCGGGCATCGCCACCGCGCGCACGAGGTCGCCGTGCCACGCGCCGCCGCGCTGGACAGGATGGATGAAGAGCTCGGGGCCGGCCGCCGCGCCGTCGTCGCGCACGGGCGTCACGAAGCCGCCGCCGTCGCGCAGGGCGCGGTAACGGCCCGTGACCTGGCGCAGGCTCTCGGGCCGCGTCCACAGGCCCCCGGCGAGGCGCAGGAGCCGCCCCTCGCGGGCCAGCGCGGCAAGCTCAGCTTCAAGCTGTCGTTTGCCCTGGCGCGGCACGCGCGCGGCCCGCAAAAGCGCGTCCAGGCGCAGGGGGCGCGCCTGGCGGTCAAAGATGGCCAGAAGCTCGTCGCCTGCCGGTACGGCGCCGATGCGGCTGTCAGTGCGGTGTTTCTTGGGTTTTTTCATGGCGTGGAAATAGAAAACAGGGGCAAAAGGCGAGCCCTTTGCCCCTGCGTTCCCTGTGGTTTTGGCGCCGGCTAGTCGCGGTTGCCGCCGAAAAGCTGGAGCAGCATGAGGAAGATGTTGATGAAGTCAAGGTAGAGGGTCAGCGCGCCCAGGATGGCCCCGCGGCGCACGGCCGTGCCGTCCTCAAGAGGCGCGCCCTCGCCGAAGCGGCGCAGCTTCTGCGTGTCATAGGCGGTGAGGCCGGTGAAGATGAGCACCCCGAGGCAGCTCACGATGAAGTTCATCATGGTGCTCTTCAAAAAGAAGTTCACCACCATGGCGATGAGGATGCCGATGAGGCCCATGAACAGGAAGTTCCCGAAGCCCGTGAGGTCGCGCTTGGTCACGGTGCCGTAGATCGACATGGCGAGGAAGGTGCCCGTGGTCACGAGAAAGGCCGTGCCAATGGACGCGATGGGATAGACCACGAAGATGGACGAAAGCATGGCCCCGGTGAGCGCCGAATAGAGCAGGAAAAGCCCCGTGGCCGCGCCGGCGGAGAGCTTGTTGATGGCCGCGGACAGCGCGATGACAAGGCCGAACTGCGCGAGCACCAGCAAAATCATGACCAGGCTGTTGCCGAGGATGGCGTCGCGGATGGCCGGGGTGCCGGCCACGCCGTAGGCCACCACCGTGGTGACGGCGAGACCCGCGGTCATCCACTGGTAGACGTGGCGCATATAGACGGAAGCCACGCTCGAGACGCGGCCCTGGGCGATGGTATTGGGGAAGGGTGCCATGGAAAGCCTCCGGGATGGTGGAAGAAAGGGCCTCGGCGCATCCGCCGCCGGCTGGCGGCCATGCTTCGGGCTGTTGGGGGCATGCGCGCGCCCGCTGGCCCGCGCCGGAAAGCCCCCTGCCTGCTCTTTCTATATAAGATTTACCCCCACTTGCGCAAGGCCCGCGGGCAGCCCTTCCGCCCGGGCCTTGCGCAAAATGCGCCCCGCCGGAGAAGCGCCTTGCAAGACGGGCGTGCCGGTGCTAGTGTCAAAGCCATGGAACTTCTGGAACAGCTTGAGGCGCGTGTCGCCGAACTCCTGGCCCGGCTGGACCGTCTGCGGGCCGAGAATGCGCACCTGCGCGCCGAGCTTTCCGCTCAGGGCGTGGAATCGTCCGGGCTGGAAGAAGAAAACCGCAGGCTGCATGAATCCCTCGCCCGCGAGGAAGGGCGGCGCGCCGAGGCGCTCCAGCGCATCGACGCCCTGCTGCGCAAGATCCAGGAGCATGACAGCGTCGAGTAGGCTATTTGTGAGTGATACCAACATCAACCTTACCGTTCTTGGCGTTGACATCGCCTTCCGGGCCGGGGCCGACATGGAGCGCGCCCGCGAAGCGGCCCGGCTGGTGGAAGAACGGTTTGCGCGCGGAAAAACGAGGTCCCAGGGCGGCCAGAGCAGGGAGATACTGCTCACTTTTCTGGCCCTAGGCCTGGCGGATGAACTGTTGCAGTTGAAGAAAACGCAGAATGACGCGCGGCGGCGCATTGCCGCGCTTCTTGCACGGATAGAGAATTCCGAAGAATAGGCGGCGGCCGCGGGGCGCAGCATCCCCCAAGGCCCGCACAAGGAGCAGACATTTTCCCTGGAGTCCGCGTGATTTGCGCCTCGGCGCTAACCTGACAAGCATATGCAAAAGGGCGTCGGTCTCTGCGGCCCGTGTGCAAGCCCGCCTCGGGCGGGAAGCCTGACGGCCGCATACGGATGCCCGACCTGGGAAACCAGGTTCTGCACCGCAGGCGCGACACGGTTCTCTGGGGTTCTTGAACGTTCGCGGGATTTCCTTTCGGGGGTGCCGGCCCTGCCGCGCCCCCGGAAAACCAGGCCAGATAGCGGCGCACTCCGCCGCCCGGCGCTGGTTTTTCGTGCCGTGCCGCCCGGCGTTTCGCCGTGGGCGGCGCCGGCCCCGCATCCCGGGGCATGACGGCATTCTGTCGGGCCGGTTCCGGCCCGGCTTCACACGCGCTTCCGTTTGCATCCGGCCTTGGCCGCAAGGGCTTGCCGCCCCGGCATGATGTGCGGCGCATTTTGGTGCCGTCCCTTCGGCGCCCCGGGCGCCGAACCGAAGCGAGGCTGGTTTCAATGGATCCAATCATCATCGCGGCGCTCTGCGGGGCCGTGCTGGCCGGTTGCCTGGCCGGCATGCTCGTGCAGCGCTATCTCGCGGCCAAGCGCGTCGGCGACGCCGACGAGCTCGCGCGGCGTATCGTGGAAGAGGCCCGCAAGGAGGCCCAGGCCCAGAAAAAGGAGCTGCTGCTCCAGGGGCAGGACGATCTTTTCAACCAGAAGCGCGAACTGGAAAACGAGTTCCGCGAGCGGGAGCGCGATGTCAAGCAGCGCGAGCGCAAGCTGGACGAAATGGGCGGCCGCCTCGAGGAAAAGCTGGAAAAGGCCGCGGCCCGCGAGCTCGACCTGCTCTCGGCCGAGAAAGAACTGGCCCGCAAGGAGCGCGAGCTCTCCGAATCCGAGACCTTTTTGCAGGAGCGCATCAGCGAGCAGGAGCGCCGCCTTTCCGAGATCGCCGGCCTCACGCCGGACGAGGCCCGGGCGCGCCTGCTTGCCGACATCGAGGCGCGCACGCGCCACGAATCCGCCAAGATGATCCGCCAGATCGAGACCCAGGCCCGCGAGACCGCCGACCGCAAGGCCAAGGACATCCTCTGCAATGTCATCCAGCGCTATGCCGGCGACTATGTGAACGAGCAGACCGTCACCGCCGTGACCCTGCCGAGCGAGGACATGAAGGGCCGCATCATCGGCCGCGAGGGCCGCAATATCCGCGCCCTTGAGGCCGCCACCGGCGTGGACCTCATCATCGACGACACCCCGGAGACGGTCATCCTCTCGGCATACAGCCCGCTCAGGCGCCAGGTGGCGCGCATGGCGCTCGAGCGCCTCATCCAGGACGGCCGCATCCATCCGGCCCGCATCGAGGACGTGGTCCAGAAATGCCAGCAGGAGCTCGACGTGCAGGTGCGCGAGGTGGGCGAACAGGCCACCTTCGACGCGGGCGTGCACGGCATCCACCCCGAGATCGTGCGCCTTTTGGGCCAGCTCCGCTACCGCACCTCGTTCACGCAGAACGTGCTCCAGCACTCGCTGGAGGTCTCGGCGCTCTGCGGCATGCTGGCCGCCGAGCTGGGCATGGACGTGCGCAAGGCCAAGCGCGCGGGCCTGCTCCACGACATCGGCAAGGCCGTGGACCACGAGGTCGAGGGGCCGCACGCCCTCATCGGCGCGGACATCGCCAAGAAGTACAACGAGAGCCCGGACATCGTCCACGCCATCGCGGCCCATCATGAGGATCAGCGGCCCTCCACGGCGCTGGCCGTACTCGTGCAGGCGGCGGATTCCATCTCCGGCGCAAGGCCCGGCGCGCGCAAGGAACTTCTGGAGAATTACGTCAAGCGCCTGGAGGATCTGGAGGGCATCGCCACCAGCTTCGAGGGCGTTACCAAGGCGTATGCCATCCAGGCCGGCCGCGAGGTGCGCGTCATGGTGGACGCGGACAGTGTGGACGACGACGCCACCTACCTGCTCTGCAAGGACATTGCCGAGAAGATCGAGAAAAACCTCACCTATCCCGGCCAGATCCGCGTGACCGTCATCCGCGAGCGCCGGGCCGTGGGCCTCGCCAAGTGACCGAGGCCACGGCCCTTCTGGTGGAGCTTCTCGACGCGGCCTGCGCCGTGCTCCTGGCCGCCGCCGCGGCGTGGCGGGCGCGCGGCTTTGGCGCGCACTTCACCGGCGCCGTGGTGCTGGGCTGTCTTTGCGGGCTCATGGCCGGGCTCACGCGCGAGACCCTGCTCCACGGGGCCGCGGGCACGCGCCTCGTTTTGGGCGAGCTGCCCGGGCCGGCGCTGGCCGGGGCGCTGCTCGGGGCGCTGGCCGCCGCCGGGGCCGCGGCGCTGGCGCGCAAGCGGACCGAAACTCCGGGCGCTTCCGGGGCGCTCGGGGGGCGCGGCCTCTTTTTCTGGCTGGACAGCCTGGGGCTTTTCCTCGCCACCTCGCTGGGCGTGTTCTGCGCCCTGCGCGAGATCGGGGCCACGGGAGCGCTGGCCCTGGGCCTGCTCTCCGGGCTTGCCCCCGGCTTTGTGCGCGACACGGCCCTCGGCGACACCGCGGCCCTGGTCGAGCAGTCGTGGTATGCCACGGCCGCGGCGCTGGGCGCCATGGCGACCATCCTGCTGCTCATCCTGCCGCCGAGCTTTGGCGGCGCATGGCCCGTGCCGCAGGATTGGCGCTGGCTCTGGCCCTGGGCCAGCATCTTCGGCGGCGCGGCCGTGGCCCTGACCCTGCGCCTCTGGCGCGGCAGCCGGGAGGAGGAGTAGGGGCAGAGGATTCTTCCGGCACCACAGCCCGGCTGTCGCTACGCGACCGCCGGGAGGGGGGAGGGCAAACGCCCGCGGGCAAAAA
>CAMWVJ010000098.1 GCA_947177645.1 uncultured Desulfovibrio sp. | reverse complement strand
TAATTTCCGAAGGGAGTGTACTTAAGTACTCGACCGAGGAAATTTTTTTCTGACGAAGCCGGAAGCTAAAAGGCTGTTTTTGACGGATACTTTCGGCGTTACCCGTGCAGCACAGGCACATCACCAATTCGCTCGTATACCAAAGCCACGGCGGAAAAATGCCCCGGCATCGCGCGGGGAGACCCTGCCGCCCTACTCCGCCGGCTTGCACTCCTTGCCGGTGAGAGATTCGATGTCGATCCGCAGGATGGTCACACGCCGCGCCGTGGCTTCCGGCGTGGGACGCGGGCAACGCGCGGCGTAGTGGGCGCCGATGCAGTCGAGCGCGTGGCACTTTTCCGCCATGTCCTCCACCACCTGCGCGCGGCCCGTGCCGCAGACCGACTTGTAATACGTGGTGGCCTTGTCAACATCGATGTGGATGTCCACCGCGCAACTGAAGGCCACGCGCGGGTCGCTCCGCACACAGTCGAGCTTGAGCCCCTCATGCGCGCAGTGGATGTAGAGCCGCGCCCAGTCGCGTGAGTGGTCGTAGGCGAAGTTCACGGGCAGGCAATACGGGGCGTCGCCGTTTTTCAGCGCCAGAAAGAGCACTTCCGACGCGGCGAACACAGCGTCAAAAAAGGCGGCGTCCGTCCTTTCCCTGTCTTTGCGGCGCATAGGCGCCCTCCTTGCAAAAATGTGCCGCGGCCGCCGAGTGTGAACGGAGCAGCGGCCGCGTTAGTCGCTGCTATTTCTGGCCGAGCAGCCGCGCCATATCCTCGTCCGGCGTGGTCATGAGGCGAAGGCCCCACTGCTCCACAAGGATATTGAGAATGGCCGGCGACACGAAGGCTGGCAGGCTCGGGCCGATGATGATGTTGCGCACGCCGAGCGCCAGCAGGGTGAGCAGGATGGCCACGGCCTTCTGCTCGTACCACGAGAGCACCATGGAGAGCGGCAGGTCGTTGACATCGCACTTGAGCGCGTCCGCCAGGGCGAGGGCCGTCTGGATGGCGGTGTAGGCGTCGTTGCACTGGCCGCAGTCCATGAGGCGCGGCAAATCGCCGAGCTTGCCCAGGTCCTTGTCATAAAAGCGGAACTTGCCGCAGGCCAGCGTCAGCACCACCGTGTCCTTGGGCGTCTTTTCCACAAATTCCGTGTAGTAGCTGCGGGCCGGCTTGGCGCCGTCGCAACCGCCCACGAGGAAGATATGCCTGAGCTTGCCCTGGGCCACGGCGTCCAGCACGGCCGGGGCGGCATTCAGCATGGTCTTGCGGCCGAAGCCGGTGAGGATCTTCTGGCCCGGCGCGTCGTCGGCGTAGCCAGGCATCTCCTTCGCCTTTTCGATGACCGCGGAGAAGTCGCGCTCCCTGCAATGGGTGCAGCCGGGCCACGACACATTTCCGGAGGTGAACACCTTGTCGCCGTAGGCGCGCGGGTTCTGGATGCAGTTGGTGGTGAAGAGCACGGGGCCGGGGAAGTCCGGCAGCTCCTTTTGCTGGTTCTGCCACGCCGTGCCGAAGTGCCCGGCCAGGTGCGGATAGGCCTTGAGGCGCGGATAGCCGTGGGCCGGCAGCATCTCGCAATGGGTATACACATTGATGCCCGTGCCCTCGGTCTGCTTGAGCAGGGCCTCGAGGTCGTAGAGGTCGTGGCCGGAGATGAGGATAGCCTTGCCCTTGCGGTGGCCGAGGTCCACCGGGGTGGGCACCGGGTCGCCAAAGTGGCCGGTGTTGCCGGCGTCCAGCAGTTCCATGGCCTTGAGGTTGCCGCGGCCGCATTGCAGCACAAGGTCGAGCCAGCCGCCGAGGTCACGCACCGCGCCGTCCCAGGGGCTGCCGGCGATGAGCGCCTTGCAGACGAAGGACGAAAGCTCCTTGTCGCGCTGGCCGAGGCGCGCGGCGTGGTCCTTGTAGGCGCAGAGGCCCTTGAGCCCGAAGAGCAGGATCTGCATGGCCGAGTTCACGTCCGCGTCGCTGGAGAAGTGGTCCATGCCCACCACGCTCTCGGGGAGCTGCTTGCGGTACTCCTCGATGGAGAGCGAAAGGTCCTCGGGCACCTCCCCGAGCTGGGCCGCGAGGGTGCGCGCGTGGAGCAGGGTCTCGGTCTGGAGCTTTTCGATGGCCTCGGGGTCGAAGTTGACATTGGTCAGCGTGGCAAAGAGCGTGTCGGCGATGAAATCGTCATAGACATCGGTATCCATGCCTTTTTCGCGCGCCTGCTCCACCAGCGGCGCGAGGCGGCGCAACAGGTAGACCAACTGGTCCTGAAGCAGGGCCACTTCGGCATTCTTGCCGCACACGCCGGCAACGGTACAGGCGGTGCCCTTGGCGGTCTGTTCGCACTGGTCACAGAACATGGCGACTCCTTTGTATATTTTGGCGTTTTTCCGCAATCTCCGGCCCGCCGCGATGCGCCGGCCCGAAAGCTGCGGAAAGAGCATATCCCCCCGGGCCATAAAATGCAAAAGCCCCCGCGCCGGGCGCGGAGGCTTTTTTGCGGCAAGGGCACCTGACCGCCCTACTTGCCGTCGTAATAATTGAGCCGGCCCTCCATGTGGCTCACGCACTTGGAGAGGATGAGGGTGATGATGAGGTAGATGAGCGCCACCACGGTATAGGTCTCAAAATAGAGATAGGTGGTGCCCACGAAGCTCCGCGCACGCTGCATGATGTCCGGCACGGCCAGGATGGAGACGAGCGAGGTGTCCTTGAGCATGGCGATGCACTCGTTGCCCACGGGCGGCAGGATGGTGCGCCAGGCCTGCGGCAGGATGACGAGGAACATGGTCTGGAAGCGGTTGAAGCCCAGCGAGCGCGCGGCCTCGCTCTGGCCCTTGGGGATGGCCATGATGCCCGCGCGGAACACCTCGCCCATGTAGGCGCCGTAGCAGATGCTGATGGCGGTCACGGCCGAGGCGATGCCGCTCACCTGGAAGAAGCGCGAGAGCGCGTAATAGATGTAGAAAAGCTGCACCAGCAGCGGGATGCCGCGGATGACCTCCACATAGGTGGAGGCCAGAAGATTGATGATGCGGTTGCGCGAGATGCGCCCGAGGCCCGTGAGCAGCCCGAGCGGCACGGCGAAACAGATGGAAAGGATAGTGATCTCGAAGGTGATGACCACCCCGTCCGGCAGGTAGAGCAGGATGCGCAGGTAGGGGTCCGGCCAGAGCAGGCAGAGCGCGATGAGCGAGCCGACCGCGCCCACGAGGGCGATGGACCAGGCGTTGACGAGCCTGCGCTCCTGCGGGTTGGGAATGGACGCCCCGTCGGTGACAAGGACGATATTGGCCTTGCTGTGGCCTTCTTCGCCCTCAAAGGTGGGATTGATCCCCCTTCGGGGACGGAAGAGGCCGAGGAAGGGCGGCTGCCCCGCCCTTCCCGAATCGCTTGCGGGCCTGTCGGAATTGGTGCCGTGATTGTCCATGCGGGCTCCTCCGCGGGAGGTCCTGGCCGGGCCCCGTGCTTGAAACTGCCAGGCTACTTGCCGTCACCCATCCACTTGCTGATGAGCTCGGCTTCCTTGCCGGAATCCTTGACGGCCTTGATGCCCTTGTTGAGCTTTTCCACGAGGTCGTCGCGGCCCTTGCGCACGGTGAAGCCGTAATATTCCTTGTCGCCGGTCTTGTAGGAAAGGTTGAGCTTGCCGGCGGTGTCGGGCTTCTTGTTCACATAGTACATGGCCACCGGGTCGTCGCAGATCACCGCGTCGATGCGGCCGCCCACGAGATCCTGGATGGCGAGGCCCACGTCGTCATATTCGCGCAGATCCGCGCCGGTGTCGGCCTTGCGCATGACGAAGATGCCGGTGGTGCCGATCTGGCCACCCACCTTCTTGTCCTTGAGGTCGGCAAGGCTCTGGATGCTCTGGCCGGCGGGCAGGATGACGGCCTGCTCCACTTCATAATACGGCACGGTGAAGGCAAACTGCTTCTGGCGCTCGGGCGTGATGGTGGTGGAGGAAGCGACGATGTCGTACTTGCCCGTCGCCACGCCGCCGAAGATGCCGTCCCAGGCCACGTTCTGCACGTCCACGTCGATGCCGGCGGCCTTGGCGGCCTCCTTGATATAGTCCACGGAATAGCCGGTGGGCTGTTTCTGGTCGTCCAGAAGTTCCATGGGCGGCCAGGTGCAGTCGCTGGCGACGGTGTATTTTTCGGCGGCCTGGGCAATGCCGCCAAGGGCCACGATGGCCAGGGCGAGAACGAACCCGCCGCAGAGGGAACGGAACATGTGGGCCTCCTGAAAAGGGTTATGGTGAACAAAAACCGGCCCGGTGTGTCCGTTGCCGGAAATACGCCGCTGGCTCTCCCGGCATCCGGCTATTCGTTGCCGGGGCAGGGGTCATCGTCCTCGTCATCGTCCTGGGGGAGGCCCGCGCGCTGCGCCGGGGGCACATAGCGGGCGGCGTGGCTCGCCACCGATTCCTCCCCGTCCTCAGGGGCGCGGTCGTCGCGCAGGGCCTGCTGGATGAACCAGTCCTCGCGGATCCGCCACGAGGCCGCGGCCGCATAGGCCGGCGACGAATAGCCCACGGAAAGCACGAGGGTGCGCCTGGCGTGCTCCTGCAGGCGGATGAGCAGGGGCGTGAAATCCGCGTCGCCGGAAAGGATGATGAACTCGTCAAAGTGCGTGGAGTGCGAGAGGTCGTCCATGCAGTCCATGACGAGGTGGATGTCGGTGCTCGTCTTGCCGCGCGAGGTGAGCGGCGGGCAGTCCACCACCTGGAAGGCGCTGCGGATGAAGGGATTGCGAAATTCGCGGTAGCGCTCGGGGTTGAGATAACAGGTGCGCTTGAGGATGCGCCGGCGCACGCCGTCGCCGTAAAGGATGCGCAGGGCGTGGTTCTCTATCCAGCGCACCCAGCGGTAGGGCGAAAAGCCGAAGGCGCGGGCCGCGTCCGGGTCGGCCTCGAGGATGCGGGTATAGATGTTGTCGAAATCCACATAGAGCGCGCTGTACACCTCATCGAAATTGGTGAAGCGGGCGCCCTCGGGTGAGCGGGTAGCATCGGAAAATCGGGCCATGATATCCTCAAAAAAACAAAGGTTCCGCAGGCCTTGGGCCTGCCGGTGCCGTCACCGGCACAATTCCATGAAAGAAGGCAGCATGATAGCGCCAACACTTCTGCAAGACAAGGGAATGGACCCGTGAAATTTTACGGGGACACGCGCGCCGCGGCCGCAGCTACGCCTCCCCTGCACCCTCTTCCGCTTCGCCGCCGTTGAACTCGGCCGGGCTCGGCATGTCGCGCGCCCTTTCACGCTCGCGCAGGATGCCCAAGGCTTCTTCCTTCGTGAGGATGCGGCCGCGGCAGGCCGGGTTCTGCAGGGCATTCTCCGGGCAGTAGCCGAGACCCACGCAGCTCGGGCCAGCGCCCGCGAACAGGTCGGGCGCGGCCTTGCGGCAGAGGCGCAGCATCTTCCAGGCAAGGTCGCGGATCTCGGCTTGGGCGTTGCGGCAGCAGCGGATGGCGAACCAGTCCCTGAGGGCATGGGCGTTCATGCCGATGATGGCCTTGAAGGTCGTGGCCTGGGGCTTGAGGTAGCGCAGGTCCTCCTCGGGGATGCCTTCGGCAACGCCGGCTTCGTACCACTGGCGCGAGAGTTCGGCGAGGTCCCGGCCGGAAAGGCGCGCTGGGCGGCCGTCCGGCATACACACTT
>CAMWVJ010000097.1 GCA_947177645.1 uncultured Desulfovibrio sp. | reverse complement strand
GCCGTATTCCTTGCGCGTATAGTAGAGGCAGGGCAGGGCGAAAAAGAGGGTCAGCACCTCGGCCACCGGGGTGGCGGCCCAGATGCCGTTGAGGCCGAGGATGAAGGGCAGCACCACAACGGCCACGGCCTGGAGCGCCAGGGTGCGCACGAAGGACACGGCCGCGGAAAAGAGGCCGTTGTTGAGCGCGGTGTAAAAGGAGGAGACAAAGATGTTCACCCCGGCGAAGATGAAGGAGAAGGAATAGATCACCGAGGCGTGTTCGGCCATGCGCGCCAGTTCCGGGTCATAGCCGAGGAAGAGCCGGGCGAGGAAGGGGGAGAGCACAAGGCCGGCCACGGAGAGCAGGATGCCGAGGGTGAGGTTGATGGCGAGGCTGTAGCGCAAAAGGCTCTTCAGCTCCGGGGTGTTGCGGGCGCCGTAGTGGTAGGCGATGACCGGGATGGCGCCGAAGCCGAAGCCCAGGAAGATGGCGATGAACATGAAGCCGATGTACATGAGCAGGCCGTACACGGCCACGCCGTTCTCGCCGGCCATTTTCAGGAGCAGGAAATTGTAGAGGATGGAAATGAGCGACATGGAGACATTGCTCATGAATTCCGAGGCGCCGTTGGTGCAGCTCTTCACGATGGCGCGCCACTCCAGCGTCGCGCGCCCGATGCGCAGCTCGCTCGTTTCGGACAGGGCGAAAAAGAGCAGCGGCGGCACCGCGCCCACCAGCATGCCGCCCACCGTGGCGATGGCCGCGCCGAGCAGCCCCCAGCCGAACACGAGGATGAGCAGGTAATCGAAGAGGATATTGGTCACGCCGGCCGCGAAGGTCACCCAGAGCCCGAGCTGCGGGCGCCCGGCCAGCGGGAAGAAGCTCTGGAACATGAACTGGAGGATCATGGGCGTGAGCCCGGGGATGAGCACCCAGCCGTAGATCTTGCAGGCCTCAAGCACCTCGCCCTCGGCGCCGAGCAGCACGGCGCACGGCTCGAGGAACACGAGCCACACGAAGCTCAGGGCCGTGCCCGTGACGATGGCGAAATACACGAGCAGGGAAAAGCGGCTGCGCGCCAGCGCCACCTTGCCGCGGCCGAGGGTCTTGGCCACCAGGGCGCTGCCGCCGGTGCCGATCATGGTGCCCAGGGTGGCCGGGATCATGATGAAGGGGAAGATGAGGTTCACGGCCACGAAGGCGGTCTTGCCCACGTAGTTGGACACGAAGTAGCCGTCGACGATGGTGTAGAGGCTCGTCAGGATCAGCATGCCCATGGTGGGGCAGGTGAAGCGGATGAGCCTCAGGGGGGTGAAGTGGTCCGACAGCCGCACGGCCATGGCGCTATCCGGGTCGGGCGGCTCCCCGGCGGGTCGTGGTGCCGGGGGGCCGGCGTTTTCGGGCGGCGAGCGGCAGGACCGAAGCCCGCCGCTCACCGCCGCGAGGTGCTAGAAGGAATACACGAAGCTCGCGTTCACGTTCCAGGCGTCCTTGGTGCCGGGGATGGACTCGCCGTTCCTGTGGCGGGCGCCCCACACGGACTTGCCCGTATCCAGGAACATGAAGACATAGCCGGCCTCCACGTTGATGCACATGTTTTCGTACACCTGCCAGGAATTGGTGGAACCCAGTTCGAGCGCGCTGTCAAGGCGCGTCAGATACATGCCCGGCATCCCGAGGGCCGCGCCCTGGCTGCCCAGGTTGGGCGTGAGCACGGTGCCGTTGGTCCACAGCCCGGCGAGGGACATCTTTTTCGCCATGGTGGGGCTGTTGGTGCCGCGGATGTAGTTCACGCGGAAGATGTGCGAGAGGTCTTTCACGAAGCTCACGTTGTTGAGCCGGGCACCGATGCCCCAGGTGCCGGCCATGTTGTTGCCGATGACCGCGTAGCGCTCGATATAGGGCGCGCCGTCAAAGGCGAAGTAGGAGAAGTTGTTGGCATTGTTGGGGTCAAGGGCGGGCAGGCGCTCCGAGCCGTTGGCCGGGTTCCCGTCGTCGCCGGAGCCGTACCAGCCGTAGAGGCCGGGCACGCCCCAGTCGAGCGAATACTCAAGCAGCAGCGCCGCGAACCAGCCCGAGCGGTTGAGGCGGCCGTCGTCGTCCCAGGTGACGGCGCCGTATTCAAAATCAAAGGCCGCGGAGAAGTTGTCCCAGGTGCCCTGGCCCGTCAGGCCGGCCCACCACATGTTGGCGTAGCTGCCCACATGGCGGTCGCTGCCGGCCTCGGAAAAGTCCCGGTGCCGGGCGCCGCCGGCCGGGAACATGCCGGCCATGAAGTAGGAGCTGTCCTCGCTGGTGTTGGCGTTGAGGTTGCCCAGCGGGTCGAGGCTGCGGCCGTTGCGGAAGGTGTTGGGCCCCATGGCGCCGTACATGCCCCAGGGGGTGAGGCTGATATTGTCAAAGGTGAGCGGCACCATGAGGCCGCCCACGTCGAGGTTGTCCATGAAATTGGCGTGATAGCCCGCGGGGCGCCCCTTGTAGGCCTCATTGTAGCCGAGATAGTTGTCGTTGTAGGGCCTGGCCCAGAAGGCGGTGAGCGCCACATTGTCGTTCACCTGCGCGCTCACGGTGATGCCCGCCACGTCGGCGTCGAGCACGGCGTTGCCCGAAGCCATGGACGGCGTGGAGATGTTCTGCAGGCCCATGCGCACCTGCACGGCCGTCTCGGGGAGCGTCCAGTCAAGATAGGCGTTCTTGACTTCCACGATCTTTCCGTCAGCGCCCAGGGCGCCGCCCGTGGACTGCTGGCCCCAGTAGGTCTCGCCGATCTCAAAGGTCACGGTGCCGGACAGGTTCTCCGAGGCCACGGCGTCCAGTTGCAGGCGCAGGCGCTGCACGGCTTCGAAATTGTCCTGGCCTTCGCCCCAGCCGATGGTCTCATGGCCGTTGTAGCTGCCCTGGAAATTGCCGTTGGCGCCGTAGCCGAAGCTCATGATCCACTGGCCCTTGATCTTGAAGTCCACGGCCAGCGCGGCGCCGGCAAGGGCGTGGACGGCCCAGGCCGCCATGACGAGTATGGCAAGTTTTTTCATATCCCCTCCACTCATTCCTCGTATGCTCTGAAACCGATACAAACGCGGCTCCCCGGGCACCCCCGCCCGGGGAGCGCGAAGCGCTAGGCGCCGCTGATGGTGCCGCGCGCCATGAGGTAGATGGCGAGCACGGCCGCGATGAGCAGCAGGACCAGGATGGCCCAGTCAGCCCCGCTGAACATGGGGCCCTTGTCCGTGGCCGCGTTCTGCTTGCGCGCCCAGATGTAGACGGGGATGCCGCAGGCCACGATGATGGTGGCCATGAGCAGGTAGCTCAGGCCCGCCGCGTAGATGAGCCAGAGGCCGAAGATGACGGCGATGATGCTGTTGATCAGCGCCGACGCCCGGCCCGTGGCGGCGTTGCCCGGGTACTTGCCGTCCTCGCAGATCTTCCAGAGGTACATCATGGACACCACATAGGCGGGCAGCACCATGACGCCCGTGATGTTGAGCATGGTGTTCCAGGCATTGTTGGAGAAGTAGACGAGCAGCATGCCGAGCTGCATGCAGCCGCTCGTGATCCACAGCGAGACATTGGGGGAGCCGTGCTTGTTCTCGCTGGCGAACATCTTGGGGAAGGTGCCGTTCTTGGCGGCGGCGAAGGGCATTTCGGCGGTGATCATGGTCCAGGCGAGCCAGCTCGTGAGCACGGCGATGAGCAGGCCGATATTCATGAGCCACGCGCCCCAGGGGCCGACCACATGCTCGAGCACGCCGGCGGTGGAGGGATTGGGCACGGCCGCGAGCTCATGCTGCGTCATGAAGCCGAAGGGCAGCACGGACAGCAGCACATAGACCGCGAGGCAGCCGAGATAGCCCAGAATGGTGGCGCTCCCCACCACCTTGGCGCTCTTGGCGCGCGCGGAAAGCACCACCGCGCCCTCGATGCCGATGAAGCACCAGAGCGTGACGAGCATGGTGCTCTTGACCTGCGAGCCCATGGAGCCAAGCGTCTTGCCGTCGATGAGCATGTTGCCGAAGAAGTCGAAATCGAACTTGTCGATGTGGAAGCAGAAGGCGACGATGATGATGAAAAGAAAGAGCGGGATGATCTTGCCCACCGTACCGATGGTGTTGATGAAGGCTGCCTGGCGGGTGCCCCGGAGGACGATGAAGTTGAACACCCAGATGAGCAGCGAGCCCCCGATGATGGAGGGGATGTTGTTGCCCCCCTGGAAATAGGGCGGGAAGAAATAGTTGAGGGCGTCCATGGTGATGACGGCGTAGCCCACATTGCCGCAGATCTGGCAGAGCCAGTAGGCCCAGCAGATGAGGAAGCCCACGAAAGGCCCGAAGCCCACCCGCGCGTACATGTAGATGCCTGCGGAGAGGTCGGGCCGCACGTCCGCGAGGATGCGGAAGGAATTGGCGATGCCGAACATGCCCACGCCCGTGATGACCCAGGCGATGAAGATCGCGCACAGGGAGGCGTCGGCGGCCATGTTCTGGGGCAGGCTGTAAATGCCGCCGCCGATCATGGAGCTTACCACAACGGCGGCCAGCGCGACGGTGCCGAGTTTTTTCGTTTCTTGCGCCATACGGCAGTTCTCCTGAAGACTTCAGGCCGGTCATTCGCGCCCTCTGAAAAGCAGGGGGCGGGTGGCCCATAGGAAAAAACCCGGCCCGCTGGACTCTCAATCTGTCAACGGACCGGGCAGAAAGGGCGCCTCGGGCCCGGAGCGCGCCGGCGAGTGCGGCGCCGCCCCGGGCGGGAGCATCATATCTGGATTACAGGGCCTTGGGGTCGACCGGGGCGGCTGTCTTGAAGTTGAGCATGCCCATGGCCGTCAGGCAATAGCCGAAGGGCTGGGTCAGGTTGATGTAGGTGTGCCACATCTGGAATTCGCTGTGCTTTTCCACACCGCGGATCTCAAGCTCGTGGTTCATGGACTTGGTGAGCCACATCTCGGCGCAGCTCTTGGCGATCTGGTCGTCGATCTTGGTGTCGAAGTATTCGACATACTCGGCCGCCCAGCCGCCGATGAGCTCTTTGGTCTTGGGGTCGCGGCCCCAGACCACGCCGAGGCCGGTGGCGATGGCCTTGTGCTGGTCAAGGGAGGCGCCGGCGCCGGCCATGATGACTTCGAGCACCGCGCCATGCGTGAAGTACTTGGTGACCTTGTTCACGTCCACGATGTTGCCGTAGAGGTCCTTGGGCAGCACGGAGGTGTAGTGGACGACGTTGAAGTCCTGGATCTTGGCCTGAAGGAGGGCCGAGTCATAGCAGAAGGTCTCAAAGGGCTGCGGCGGGATGCCCTCGTCGGCCTGGCCGACGCCCTGGGTGATGAACGCAAGCGTGGGATAGCGGGTACCAACTTCCATGATCGTCCTCCCTTGAAACTGGTTGATGGATTGTGAAAAAAGCTCCACGGGGGAAGTAAGCACCTGATGTTGAAAAAAGTCAAGGAGTTGAAAAAATTTATGGTAATCCATTGAAATACTGATTGAAAATTGAAAATCCAAAACTGGCCCCTGGTAAGTATCTCGTATCCTTTACCTTAAAATGAGGGAGAATGTACGCGCCCAGCCGGGTGAAAAACCGGGGATGCCGTTCCACCGTGCGCAGGCGCACCGGCCAAAAACGCCCCTGGCTACACCGAAAACAGGAAGGCCGCGCCAAGGAGCAGCAGCGT
>CAMWVJ010000096.1 GCA_947177645.1 uncultured Desulfovibrio sp. | reverse complement strand
ACTGGCCGGCAAACCGACCGCTTTGCGCCGCTCGCCGACGCCAGGGCCCTGCTGGCCCCGGGCACGCGAGCCGCGCCGCCGCGCGCACCGCTGGCCACCCCGGCCGGAGGCCCCGGCGCCGCCCTGCCGCTGGCAGATCTCTATGCCCGCTTGGGCCTCGGCCCGGACTGGCGCCTCCTCTCCGAGCTTGCGCCCCGTTCGTTCACGGGGGACGGCGATGTGCTCGCCCTCCATGCGGGCCTGCTCGCGCCCGGAAGGGCTGCGGCCTTTCCCATTGCTCCGCAGGCGGATTGGGGCTATGCTTTTGCATTGCAGCTCACGGCCGCTGTCATGCAGAGTGCCCTGCTGGTGCTCCTGGCGGAAGCTCCTGACGCGGCCGTCCCGGCTCCGGCCTGGCGTTGCGAGGGCGTGGGCTATATCCGCTTCGGGCTTCTGGCGCCAGGGGATGACCCGCGGGCAGCCGACAGCGCCCGCATGCTGGAGGTGCGCCGCACCTGGGATGACGGCGCCCGCGTGCGCTTTGACGCCCAGGTGTCCGGCCCCGGGGGCGAGACCCTGCTGACCGTGCACCATCTGGAGTTCGAGCGGCCGGCCACGCCCCGGCCCGACACACCCCGGCAGGCTGGCACCGCCTGAAGCGTGCGCGAGCGGGTGCCCCCGCTGCGCCCATGGCAAGCTGCGCTGAACCATGGCCGCCCCATGCGGCCCCAAGGATGTCCATGAAGCACATTTTTCCCATATCCCGCGCCAAGGGCCGTGCGGCCGCCGGCAGCCTGCGCCGCGCGGCGCCCCTCCTGCTGGTCCTCCTCCTCGCGCTGCTCGCCGTGGCCTGTTCCTCCAGCAAGGCGGGCATGAAGTCGCCGGAGCTGCCGCCGAGGCACTGGCTCGACGAAGCCCCGGGCGTGCCCGTGGAGAACAAGCAGAAGCTTGAGGAGGCCGTCCCCAATCTTTACGACCCCGACAAGAAGTTCACCTTTGAGGAATGCGTCTTCCTCACCATCCAGCAGTCGCCCCTGCTCGTAAACAGCGCGGTGGAGCTGGAGATCAACCGGCTCGCGCGCACCAATGCGGCGTGGAAGTATCTGCCCGAGCCACGCATGATCCTCACCGTGTCCAACAATATCACCCGCTACAACATGGGCGTGCGCAACACTCCGAAGGATTACGGGCAGACCAGGATGCGCACCAACTTCTATGCGCCCTTCCCCAACCCGGTGGCGACCTACTATGAGAACAAGGTGCAGCAGGGCCTGGTCAATGTGGCCATTTCCACGCACCGCAAGGCCGTGGGCGACGTGATCTACGAGCTTGCCCAGAGTTATCTCAGGCTGGAAGCGAAACGCCGCATCCTCGAGGCCCAAAAGGGCCTTTTGCCTCTGGGCGACAACCTTATAGGCTACTGGCAGCAGGTGGAGGCGGTGGACGGGCGCCAGGGCGTGGCCCTGGACGTGGCCAGGCAGGAGCAGCGCGGCCGCGAACTCAACGTGGAAAAGTCCAGCCAGGAAGAAACCATCGACCGTACGCGCATCAAGCTCATCTCCGGGGTAGAGCCGGCGCAGCGCCTCAATGTGGACGCGGAGAGCGCCAACACCATCCTCGAGGGCTTCGACGGCCGCGCCCTCAAGTGGGAGGACCGCTGGGCCACCACCGAGGACGACCTGCTCCTCCGCGCCCAGCTCAAGCTCGGCGACTACAACATCATGCTGGCCTGGGCGCAGTATGTGCCGAGGATGTCCTTCTACGTCAACCATTCGCCGCCGGCCGGCCAGTACCAGCCGCCCAACGGCCAGGAAGACTATTTCCTCCACTGGAATTTCGACTTCCCCCTGCTCGACTGGGGGCGCCGCTACCGCGACGTGCAGACCGCGCGCATGAAAAAGGCCCAGGCCTTCCACGACATGGCGCGCAGGCGCACCGAGTATTCCTACAAATGGCTTCAGGCCGAGCAGCGCGTGAGTGTCGCCGAAACTGACGTCAAGCTGCAGAAGATCCGCCTCGACACCGCGGAAATGCGCTTCACCGAGGCGCGCATCGCGTTTGACGAGGGTACCATTGAGCTCCCGGCTCTCGTTGACCGTGAGGAAGCGGCCGTCAACGCGCGCGTTGCCTACATCAAGGCGGAACTGGAACACAGTCTCGCCCGGCTTGAATGGATGTATGTGGCCAATGTGCTCCAGGAGCGCTTTCTCGGGCCCCCCGCCAAGGAGATCCTCTGATGTATCGCGCACCCATCCTTCCGCGCGGCTTCCTGTGGCCGTTGGCCGCGCTCCTGTGCGCGGGCTCCCTCTGGCTCGCCGGAGAGGCCCGCGCCGCCGAGGCCATCATCCTCACGGGCAAGGTGGTGACCACGGTCACGCGCGCCGTGCCGGTGCCCTTCAACGCCGTGGTGGACGAAGTGCTCGTCAAGCCCGGGGACCCTGTGGAGGACGGCTCGCCGCTTCTGCGCTACCACCTCCAGGACGAGGCCGAGCGCATCCTCCAGCGCGAAGTGACCACCGGCGCCGGCACCGAGGGGCTCAAGGGCCAGGTGCTGGACATGGAGCGCCAGCTCGCGCAGCTCATCGTGGAGCGCAACAAGGCGCGCCAGCTCGTGGCCTCGGGCCTTGGCTCCAAGCAGGCGCTCTCGCGCCAGGAAAGCAGCGTTGCGGCGTTGCGTGACCGCATCGCGCTGACGCAAGCCACCCTCCGCAAGACCGAAAGCAATTTTGCCGCCCGCCTCAAGGAGCTTTCCGGCTACTTCGGCCAGCCCATCAAGGAAGGCGAGGAGCTGCCGCGTACCCTCGTGCTCACGTCGCCCATCAGGGGCTATGTGCTGTCGCTCGCCTCCAACCTCAATCCGGGCAATCTCATGGCCGCCAACTCCGCGCCCATCCAGGTGGGACAGCTCAACCCGGTGCTCATCCAGGTGCCGGTCTATGAGGCGGACGTGAACACCATCAAGGTGGGCGACAAGGCCCAGGTGGAGATCCCCTCCCTGGGCGACCGCAAGTTCACCGGCCTTGTGAGCGAGATCTCCTGGCTCTCCACGGACATGAACGTGGCGAACCCCTCCTACTACACGGTGGAACTCACCGTGGCCAACCCCGACCTTGTGCTCAAGCCGGGCTTCAAGGCGGTGGTGCGTTTCGGCGGAGGCGGGAAAGCGGCCGGCAAATGAAGCTGAAGAGCATACCGCGGCGCCTCGGCTACATCCTGGGCGCCCAGTGGACGCGCGACCTCGCCTGGACCGCGTTCACCATCCTGCTCGCCCGCCGCAGCCCGGACATCCTCGGCCAGATCGTCCTTGCGCTGACCTTCGGCTACCTCGTGAAGACCGTGGCCGATGTAGGCCTCAACGACTTTCTCCTCTCCACCTTTGCCCGGCGCGAGGCGCGGCCGCGGGCACTGCTCGGCGAGGTGAGCTGGCTCAAGCTCGCCGTGCTCGCGGGGGCGCTTGCCGTCACCTGGCTCATCACCGGCTGGCAGGGCTACACGGCTGAACTCAGGCTCGTGGTGCTCGCCATCGCCGCGGGCCTCGGGCTCGACGCGGTGGCCGACTCCTTTTTCAATCTCTGCCAGGCGCGCGGCCGGCAGGATGTGGAGATGCGCATCCGCGTGCCCTCGGCGCTCGTTGGCCTGGGCTACGGCATCGTGTGCGTGCTCGCGGGCGCGCCGCCGCTCGCCATCGCGCTGTTCAAGCCGCTGGAGGCCCTGCTCGCCATCGGCTTTTCGCTCGCGGCCCTCGGCCGCAACCCGCTCAGGGGCGTGGGCCTCGCCGGCATGGGCCACCTCGCGCATGAGATGCGCCATGGCCTCATCTTCACGGGCATGGCGGCCTGCGCCATGTTCTACAACAAGATCAACGTCATCTTCCTGAAGCACTACGGCGGCAATGCGGATGTGGGCGGCTACGGCGTGGCCTGGGAGACCGTGGAGGGCCTTTCGGTGCTCGTTTCGAGCGCCCTGCTCGGCAAGGTGATCTTTCCGCTGCTGGCAAAGCTCTGGCAGGAGAGCCGCACGGCCTTCCGGCGCCTCGCCGGCCAGACGGCGCGCTCGCTCTGGGCCGCGTCGCTGCCCATCATCTTTCTCATCTGCGTGGAGAGCGACCGATTCCTCCCCTTCATCTACGGCCCCGACTACGCGAGCGCCGTGACCGCGCAGCAATTGCTCACCCCTTGCCTCGCCACGGCCTTCCTGCACAATCTCGCGGCCTATGCCATGATCGGCATGCGCAAGCACAAGCTGCTCTTCGGCTTTTACCTGAGCGGGCTGGTGGTCAATCTCATCTGCTGCGCCACGCTCATCCCGGCGAGCCCGCTCACGGGCGCCGCGCTTTCGCTCACCATCACCAAGGTCTGGGTGGCGATACTCACGGTGAGCTATTTTCAGTGGGCCGCCAGACCCATGACCCCGGGCCAGTGGCTGCTCATGGGCGCGTGCGCGGCCTTGAGCGTTGGCCTGTGGTGGGGCGTGGGCCTGGTGCTTCCGCGCGAAGTGGCCGAGCTTGCGGGCCTCGTGCCCTTGCTGGCGCTCTTCTGGCGCTGGCGGCCGCCGCCGCCCTTTGAGACGGCGCGGGAGCTCAAGGAAGATACCGGCGCCGGGCCCGGCATTGACGCTGAAGGCCCCACCGGCTAGGCTCGAAGCATGGAAAGCCCCTTCCAGCCCCTGCGCCGCCGTTTTCTCCGGGGCGCCGCCGCCCTCGCGGTGGGCGCATTGGCCTCCGCGCCGGCTGCGGCCCGCGCGGCTGCGGGAGCGGCCACCATGACCACGGTCATCGACGTGGACGCCTGCAACGGCTGCGGGGCCTGCGTGAGCGCCTGCCGGGCACGCAATCTTGCCCGGGTCCCCCTGCCCGTGCATCCCATCCCGCAGCCGTATCCGCCCTCGGTGCGCATCCAGGACTGGTCAGAGCGACGCGATGTCACCGATTGCCTCACGCCTTACAACTGGCTCTATATCCAGTCCTGCACCATCCGCACGGGCGGTGCCACGCGCCGGGTCTTTCTGCCGCGGCGCTGCATGCAGTGCGTGAACCCGCCCTGCGTCAACCTCTGCCCGGCCGGGGCCGCGCGCCAGCGGGCCACGGGCGCGGTCTATGTGGATGAAAATTTCTGCATCGGCGACGGCCGCTGCATCCGCTTCTGCCCGTGGATGATCCCGCGCCGGCAGTCGGGCGTGGGCATCTATCTCGACCTTGCGCCACGTTATCTCGGCAATGGCCAGGTCTTCAGGTGCGACTATTGCCAGGATCTGCTGGCCGAGGGCCTGCCCCCGGCCTGCGTGAGCGCCTGCCCGCGCAAGGCGCAGCACTTCGGCCCCAGGGCCGAGATGTTCGCCCTTGCCGAAAGGCTCGCGGCCGAGCGCAACGGCGACATCTATGGCCGCACCATCAACGGGGGCACCAACACCCTCTACGTCTCGGAGCTCACCTTCCGCGACATCGAGGTGGAATTGCTTAGGCAGGACCAGATCGGCGTCGGGCGGCCGAGCCTGCGCCCCCCCGGCGCCACCATGACGAAGGAGAATGACCTGCTCGGCTGGGTGCTCGCCGCGCCGCTGGCCGGGGCGGGCCTCGCGTGCCTGCGCCTCTGGCGCGACCGCCAGAAAGGACGGCGCCCATGAAAGACCGCGGCCCGCTCTTTTCCTCCTTCATCCTCTTTCTCTGGAACGCGGCCGTGCTCA
>CAMWVJ010000095.1 GCA_947177645.1 uncultured Desulfovibrio sp. | reverse complement strand
ATCAAAAAGCCTCTTCCCTGTCATGTGGCAGCCTCTCCGATATTTCGCGCAAACCGCGCTCCCCGCTGCAAAGCAGGAAACGCGGGTTCTTCAGGCAGTCGTTCTCGGTGTCCGCGCCACGGCAAGGACACATACCTCAGCGGCGCCAGCCTCGAGCAGCGTTCGCGCAGCCTCCCGCAAGGTGCTCCCCGTTGTCATGACATCATCGACGATCCAGAGGCGCAGCCCGGCCACGGACGCGTCGGCGCCGAAGACGCCGCGCACATTCTTGTGCCGCTCATGAGCATTGAGGGATGTCTGCGGCGCGCTGTCTTGCTTGCGGAAAAGAAGGTCCGTTCTGAGCGGGATGCGCGTGGCCGCGTGGAGGGCGCGGGCGAGTTCATGCGCCTGATTGAAGCCGCGCCGGAGCAGGTGCGCCGGATGTTGGGGCATCCCCATGAGAGCGTCGGGTGCCGGCAGGCACGACGCGGCGTTTTCCAGCCATGCGCCGAGCAGCCGCGCAAGGGCGAGGTCGCCGCCAAACTTGAACCGCAGGATAAGTTCCCTGAGGGCGCCCTTGTATAAGCCATGGTAGGCCAATGCGCGCCATGGAGGACGATCATTGAGGCACGCCCCGCAAGGGGTGCTGGCGGTTCCGCCAGTGTCTGGCGCCGCTCCCGGATAGGGGAAGCCGCAGTACGGACAGCGGGCGCCGGTGTAGGGAGCCAGAAGCGGCCGGCATTCGGGGCAGAGGGGCAGGGAATCCGTAAAAGTTCCCATGGAGGAGGGCGTAAAAGGCTGCTGACAGACGCAACAACGGATCTCGTCCAGACCCAGGGCGCCGAGCCAGCTGCGGAGTAGCCCGAAGTTCATTGCGAAGTGATGTGGCACGGCATTTTTTCAGCATCGGCAAGACGCCGCCCCCATATCCGCCCCCACTCGCGCAGGGTAGCCAAGTCCTGTGGACGCCCCCAGAGGTCTTCGCGCCGGTCCAATCCGCGGAAAACGCGATTTTCTGCCAGCCGCGCGCCCATGGTGGCCGCGAACCAGGTGAGCGTCCGCACTGCGCCCGAAAAGAGCTCTTCGCCGCGCGGGCGTCCCGCGGCGAGTGCCGCAAGCACAGGCTTGGCGGGAGCGTGAGGCGGAGTGGGGGACTCGGCTTGGCGTATTCCTGCGTCGCGTGTCGCCCAAAAACGCTGGCCCCTGTCGATCCATGCCTTGAACGTGGCCGGCAGGGCATAAAAATAAATGGGTGAAGCCAGAAGTACCAGCGGCGCTTCCGCAAAACGTGCGAACAGCCACTCCGCTTCGTCCTGCCCGGCGAGGACGCAGGCATGCGGCGGTTGCGCGCAAGCGCCGCATCCTGTGCACGGCTCGACAGGATGTTCGCGCAATGGCACCCGCAGGGCCGGCCAGCCGGCATCCTCAAGGCCGGCGGCAAAGGTCTCCGCCAGCAGATCCGAAACCCCGTCCGCATGCGGACTGCACATGAGGACGAGCGCCGGCCTCACTCCTCGAACTCGCCGCAGAAGGGGTTGTGGCGACGTTCATCGCCGATGGTGGTGGCCGGCCCGTGGCCCGGATACACGGTCACGTCATCGGGCAGGCGGAACAGGGTATCCCGGATGGAGCGCAGCAACTGGTCCTGACTGCCGCCAGGGAAATCCGTCCGGCCCATGGAGCGGTAAAATAGCGCGTCACCGGTGAAAACCGCCTTTTCCGCCGGGAAGTAGAGGGATACGCCCCCCGGCGTGTGGCCCGGCGTTTCGAGGACGATGCACTCCATGCCGCCGAACTGCGTCTTGCCAAGGGGCATGGGCACGCTGGCAAAGGGCGTCACCGGCGGCATGCCCCAGATGCCCCCCATGCCGGATTCGGTGTTGGCGATGACATCATCTCCCGCGGGGGAGTAGACCGGGGCGCCCGTCGCCTCCGTGAGGGCGGCCACGCCGTACACATGGTCAAAATGCCGGTGGGTGAGGCAGATGGCGGCCAGCGTGAGCTTGTGGGACGCGAGATATTCGAGGATGGGCGCGGGGTCGCCGCCCACATCGATGGCGACCGCGTTCGCCCCGGCATTCAGGATATAGCTGTTGGTGCCGAGCGGGCCGAGGGGGAATGTGGCGATGGGCATTATGACATCCTTGTTATGGAGAAGTGGCGTGATGAGGCAGCCCGACGGGGGCTTTCCAAGCAAGGGATGCTACCGCAGGGCAACGCCGGCGGCAAGCCCGGGGCAGGGAGTCGGGCTGCACTTGCCTTTCAGTATAGGCTTTCGCCGCAGCGGTGCGCGGATTGCTCTTGACGCCCCCCAATGCGTGGCTACAATGCCTGAAGCGGGAGGCCATCAGCCGGCCCGGGCAAGCCAAAGGAGCGCGCGTGAGCGAAACGACCATTACCGAGCATCAGCTTCAGCCGTATTTTGACATCGAAGAATTCATGGGTCTGTGTCAGGAAAAGCGCCTCGGCGGCGCTGTGCTGGAACGGCTCCTCGGCAAATGGGAGGCGTGGCAGCCCCTGCTCAAGGCCGCTCAGGTGAAGTCGGGCTCGTCCTCGTGGCTCGCCGTGTGGCTGCCTGAAGAAGTGGAGACCGCCGTGGACAAGACATGGGCGCAATCGGCTTCAGAGGGCTTCCAGCTCAATGCGCTTGCCCAGTATCTCTGCATGAGCGCCATCCAGGAGGTGCTGCCCCAGGTGGCGGCCGGCGGCTGCGCGCCCTCGCCGAAGCCCTCCCAGGAGTTGCGGAGCGCCCTCGCCGGGCTCGGGCTGCCTTACAAGGATGAGGATTCCAGCGCGCTCGGGCGCCGCTATGCGGTGCTCACCTATTATCCGTTCAAGGGCGGCTGCGAGGTGTGCTACATGCGGCCGCAGTGCCCCAAGGGGCAGGGCAGGGGCGAAAATGCCACTGTCGTCCTCCCGGGCTATGAGCGCGACGGGGACAGCGCCTGAAGTGTGCCGGGCCTCGCGGATGCGGGCAGAGGCGCGCCGCCCTCTCACGCAGGGAGGGCGCCGCAGTTTGAGGGGTACGCCGGCCCGGGCTCAGCGGCCTTCCATGACCAGGGTGCGCCGTGTGCCGTCAGGCGCCCGCACCACCACTTCGATGGTGCGCGAATTGCGGGCCACGCTCTCCACGAGGCAGGTCTGCGTGGTGTCCGAATCGTAAGAGCGCACGTCCACGGTTTCCCCGACGCTGGGCAGCCTGTCGGGCGTCAGTTCAACGAGGTCGGTGCTGTCGGCGTCAAAGCCGTCCCACGCGGCGGCCGTCTGCGGCAAGAGCAGGCAGCCCACGAGCAGCGCCCCTGAGAAGAGATGGTTCATACCGCGAGGTGTAAATCCATTTTGCCGTCTTGGCAATATGCCGCCCCGGAGCGGGCGTGGCAGGACGGGCACAAAGCGGGCGCCGTTTCGGCCGCCCATGCCGACAATCCACTGCGGGAGCAGCATGATCGCCTATATTGAAGGCCGGCTCGGCGAAGTCTGGGGCAATGCCTGCCTGGTCGTTACTGACGCCGGCGTCGGCTATGCCGTGGCTTTGCCGGCCCATACCTTTGCAGCCCTGCCCACAGTCGGGGGCCAGGTCGCCTTCTATACCTTTCTCTGCGTGCGCGAAGACGCGCTGGAGTTGTTTGGCTTCGCCACCTTTGAGGAGCGCCAGACCTTCGAGACCCTGCTCTCCATCTCCAAGGTGGGCGCGCGCACGGCCCTCAGCATCCTTTCCACCTTCCGCCCGGCCGACCTGCGCCGGCTGGTGCAGGAAGATGACGTGCTCGCGCTCACGCAGGTCACGGGCATCGGCAAAAAAACCGCGCAGCATATTTTTCTGGAGCTCAAGTACAAGCTCAAGACCGACGATGCGCCGCAGGCGGTCATCCTGGCGCCAGACGGCAGGCCCGGCTCCGTGTTTCGCGATGCGCTCGCCGGGCTCACCAACCTGGGCTATTCGGAAGGGGAGTGCGGCCCGCTGCTCCGGGAGATACTCCATGACGAGCCCGACCTTGATGTGACGGGCGCGCTGCGCGCGGCCCTCAAGGCTCTGGCGAAGGGGAAGGCATGATGGCCGCGGACGGCGAAATGAGGGACGCCATGCCCGGCGCCAGCGCCGACGACAGCGTGCGGCCGCGCAGCCTGGAGGACTTTATCGGCCAGGATGAACTGCGCGCCAACCTGCGCGTATTCATCGACGCGGCCCGCGAGCGCGGCAAGGCCTTGGACCATACCCTCTTTTACGGCAATCCGGGGCTCGGCAAGACGACCCTCGCGCAAATCATGGCCTCCGAGCTCGGGGTCAACCTCGTCTGCACCTCGGGCCCCGTGCTGGAGCGCAGCGGCGACCTTGCGGCCATCCTCACCAATCTCTCGCGGCACGACATCCTCTTTGTGGACGAGATCCACCGCATGCCCGTGGCGGTGGAAGAGGTGCTCTACCCTGCCATGGAGGATTTCAAGCTCGATCTTGTCATCGGCCAGGGGCCCGCGGCCCGCACGGTCAAGATCGACCTCGAGCCCTTCACCCTGGCCGGGGCCACCACGCGCATGGGGCTCATTTCCTCCCCGCTGCGCGACAGGTTCGGCATCGTGGCGCGGCTCGAATACTATCAGCCGGCGGACCTTGCGCGCATCGTCAGCCGTTCGGCCCGCATCCTCGGCGTCGCCATCACGCCCGACGGCGCGGAGGAGATCGGTCGCCGCTCCCGCGGGACGCCGCGCATCGCCAACCGCCTCCTGCGCCGCGTGCGGGACTTTGCCCTGGTGCATGGCAACGGCAGCATCACCGCTGTTGAAGCAGGGGAGGCGCTTGCGCGCATGGATGTGGATGAGCTGGGCCTCGACCAGATGGACCGCAAGCTCCTCGAGGTCATCATCACCCATTATGACGGCGGCCCCGTGGGCGTGAAAACGCTGGCCGCCGCCTGTTCGGAAGAGGTGCGCACCATCGAGGACATCTACGAGCCCTATCTCATCCAGTGCGGCTTTCTCAAGCGCACCCAGCGCGGCCGCATGGCCACGGCCCGGGCCTACCGGCACCTGAAGCTCCTGCTTTCCTGAACCGTTTTCCTCTGTCGCCAGACGCAAAGAGGGCCGGAATTCCGGCCCTCTCGCGTATCCATGGCGGGCAAGGCCCGCAATTTTTCGCTTGCTACCAGCGGCGGCTCTGCTCATGGCCGACGATGCCGCCGGCCAGCGCGCCCACACCGGCGCCCGCCAGCGCGCCCCAGCCGGCCATGCCGCCGGAAATGGCGGCGATGCCCGCGCCGCCCAAGGCGCCCAGGGCCGCGCCGCTGGCCACGCCCTGCTGGGTGCGGCTCATATTGGTGCAGCCGATGCCGGAGGCGAAAACCACGGCCATGATGCCAATGATCAGTGCTTTTTTCATATCTGGCTCCTGATGGGCCGGCCCGGGCCGGCCGCATGAAGGGGGTGTTTACTTCTTGGCGGCGAGGCGGGGCGCGATGAGCTCATACCAGATGACGCTCATGACCGGCCGCTGCAAGTCCTTGGGATGGGCCGCGTACCACTCGTCGATCATCTTGATGGCGTCGGCGCGCGACACATTGGCAAAGGCCTCCATCCAGCCCTTTTCAAAGGGCGAGAGGGTGTAGACGGGCTTCTTGCCGGCCTTGGCGGCATTTTCCGCCATCTTCGCGTTGACGAAATATTCCACCGTCACGGCCGAGTCGATGCCGAAGAGATAGGCC
>CAMWVJ010000094.1 GCA_947177645.1 uncultured Desulfovibrio sp. | reverse complement strand
GTCCACCCACTGCGCGCTGCCGTGCGTCACCATGCCGCAGGGCGCGCCCCCGCACGGGCGCTCGCGCAGGAAGGCCCAGCCGTCGGCCATGAAGTCATGGAAGAGGTAGCAGTCGTGCCGTGTGCCGGCGAGGGCGGCGGCAGCGGCCCTGCTGCGGCGCAGCGGGTCGCGCAGCACAAGGCCAAGGGGCGCGATGACCGGCCTGAAGCCCAAGCCCTCTCTGCGCATCCTGGCCGCAAAGGGCAAAAGGCGCGCCGTAGGCCTGCCGGTATAGTAGACGGTGAGCCGGTGGCCTTTCGTCCGCAGGGCATGGCAGAGATTGCCCACGGCCGTGCCGATGCCGCCGTTGCGCGTGAGGGGCGAAATTTCGCGGGTGATGACGGCGATGTCCATCAGTGGCGCCAGAGGCTCAGGAAGCGCTCGAAAAACATGCACAGCCGGTAGCGCGCGCGGCCCACGGCCGCGGAGAGGCATTCCAGCGGCAGCACGAGCAGGGGATAGAGCACATTGAGCGCCACGAAGGCCGGCGAGCAGCCGTGCTTGCGCAAAAGGCGCATGCGGCCCCGCGCATAGACGCGGATCTTGCGGCGCATGGCCGGCCCCGCGGGCGTGGTTGCGGGGTGCAGCACCACCACCCCGGGCACGCGCGCGGCCGCGAAGCCGGCCCGCACGGCGCGCAGGGCGAAATCCGTCTCCTCGCCGGACTGCCAGGGCGTGCCGCAGCCCACGCCGAGATCTTCGTCAAAGCCGTCCACCACGGCCGTGACGGCCGTGCGGTAAAACTGCACATAGCTCGGGCAGCCGGTGAACAGGCGCCACTCGGGGAGCGGCAGGGGCGTCTCGCCCTCGGGGAGCGGCCCGGGGTCGAGGGAGAGGGAGCTGCCCATGAGCACGCCGAGGTCTGGATGGTGCCGGAAGGCCGCCAGCACGCGCGCCGCCACCTCTGGCGTGTAGACGCAATCGTCGTCGGCGATGGCGAAGCAATCGCCCCTGATACGCGCGAGGCCGGCATTGCGCGAGCGCGAGAGGCAGGTGTCCGGCGAAGGATAGGCGCGGATGCGCAAGCCCGGGAACTTGCGGCACATGCCCTCGGCCACGGCGGGGTCGAGCCCGGGCGCGTACATGAGCACGACCTCGAAGTCCTCGCAGGTCTGGTGCGTGAGGCTGAGGAGGAAGCGCTCGGTCGCCTGCGGGCGGTCTACCGTGACGAGGATGATGGAGAGCACGCTTCCTCCGGGGCTTTCGCTTCCGCGGGCGCGGTTTCAGGGGCTGGCGTGGTTTCGTCCGCCGGTTGGGCGGCGTCCGGGGCCGCCGCGTCGGGCGAGGCAGACTCCGCGGCCGGCGAATCATCCTCCTGCGTCTCCCCCCTCTGCGCTGCCGCTTCCTCAGCAGCCTTGCGGGCAGCGGCTTCCGCGAGGCTCGCCTTGTAGGCGGGCAAAAGCTCCGCCGGCGTGCCCACGGCGTGCAGGCGTCCGTCCTCGATCCAGAAGAGCGTGTCGCAGCGCTCCACCGTGCTCAGGCGGTGGGCGATGATGATGGTGGTGATGCCGGCGGGCAGCGCGAAGATGGTGTTCATGATGCTGGCTTCCACGCCGCTGTCGAGGGCGCTGGTGGCCTCGTCGAAGATGAGCACCGCGGGCTCGGCATAGAGGGCGCGCGCGATGGAAACGCGCTGCATCTGGCCCCCGGACAGGCCGCCCCCGCCTGCGCCCAGGGAATATTCGATGCCGCGCTCAAAGGCCACGTCAAGCGAGGCCATGTGGCAGGCGCGGATCACGCGCTCCTCATCCCAGGGCTTGCCCCACTGGCTGAAGGCCACGTTTTCCGCAATGCTGCCCCCGAGGATATAGGGGCTTTGCGGCACATAGCCGATGCGCTCGCAATAGGCGGCGCGGCCCTCGGGGCTCAGCGGCTCGCCGTCCACGAGGAAGGCGCCGGCGGACGGCTCCACAAGCCCGCTCAGGATGGCCGCGAGCGTGCTCTTGCCCGCGCCGGACTGGCCGATGATGCCCACGCGCGCGCCGCAGGGGATGGTGAAGCTGATGCCGTGCAGGGAATCGTGCTCGGCGCCGGGATAGCGGAAATCCGCTTCCCTGAGGGCGATGCTCTCCTTGAGCTCGAAATCGGGGTCCGGCTCCACACGGGTGGCGTCGGTCTCGCCCAGGGCCTCTTCCACCTTGTCGAGGCATTCCATGGCGCCGGGGCGCGTGCCGCGCACGATGACGAGCGCGCTCAGGGAGCGGTTGAAGAGGGGCAGCACGCGCCAGGCGATGAGGATGATGATGGTCAGCACGCCCGCGATCTGCGGCAGCGGCGCGTTCATGAAGCCCCACATCACGCACATGGCGGCCACGATAGCGATGAAGCCCGCGGACTCCAGGATCCAGGTGGGCATGGTGGGCGCGATGCTGAGAAAGGCGCGGGGCGGCGCGCCCTCGATGCAGGCGGTCTCGAACTTGGAATAGAACACTTCCTGCTGCCGGTAGATGAGCAGTTCGCGGATGCCGCCCATGGCGTTGAGGGTGGCGCGGCTCTCGTCGTTACTGCGCTCGTTGGCCTCGCGGCCGGCGATGTCCATGCGCGTGCGCAGGCGGCGGTAGAGCAGGACCGCGATGACCATGATGCCGCCCATGACGAGAAGCACAGGCCCGGGCGTGAAGAAAAGCAGGGCGAGCGTCATGACGAGCGACACCATGGCGTAGCTGTACACGGCCATGAGGTGCTCCATGAGCCGGCCGAGGGTCGAGCGGCGCGTGAGCGCGTTGAACATGGTGTTGCTGTCGCCGGAGAGGTGCCGGATATAGGGGCTGTAGAGGAAGTTGTGGAAGATGACATCCCCGGCAAAGAGCGCGATGCGCTCGCCGAGCACATTGGTCTGGTGGGTGACCAGGGCCGACACCGCGTTCTTGCCGGCCACGAGGGCGGCCGAGAGCGCCGCGCAGACAAGGGCCACGCGCCGAAGGTCCTCCCCAAGAAAGTTCAGCGCCGGCACCTGCGCAAAGAGGAACTGGGTGGCCGGATGCGTGAGCAGCCGCTCCGGCGCGGCCACGGCCACGGCCACGAGCGACATGGCGAGGATGGCGCCCACCTCCAGAATGGCCTGGAGAAAGACGCCGAGGAACACGAAGACCGTCTCCCGCTTCAGTTTGGGCGGAAGGATGCGGTAGACGCGCAAAAAGTCGCCGAAGCAGCGGGCAAGGAGCGTCTTCAGGTCAGTTCCTCCGTTTGGCGCCGCGCAGCCGCTCCCGCAAGAGGCTTGCGTGGTCGCGGCCTTCCTGGTGCTGCATGGTCCTGCCCATGTTGGTGAGGTGCAGCCGTCTGTCCACGGTGATGGGATCGATTTTCCGCATGCCGATGCCGGCCTGCTGCGCCTGCTGGAGAAAATCCAGGGTCTGCGCCGTGGCGCGGGCCTCGTCAAAGCCCTTTACCCGCTCGAACACCGGCCTGCGGAACAGCATGGCGCCGGACATGAGGCCGTGATACGGCTCCGGCCGCACGACGACCTTTCGCTTTTCTTCTTCGCCAAGCTCCGGGGAGACGAAATCCTGCGCCCGGGCAAGCACCATATCGGCGTCTTCGGCCGCGTCCAGCGCATCCAGCAGGGTCTGGAGGGCGCCGGGGCGCAGCCGGTCGTCATGGTCGAGAAAGAGGGTGCAGTCCCCTTGGGCTGCGGCAAGCCCCGTGTTCCTGGCCGCGGAAAGCCCGGAATGCGGGATGGAGACCACCGTGCAGCCGAGCGAGCGCGCGAGGTCCGCTGTGCTGTCCGTGGAGCCGTCGTCCACCACGATGATCTCAAGGCTGCTGTCCAGTGCCTGTTCGCGCACGCTTGTGACCGCCTCGGCCAGATAGTTGGTTCCGTTGCGGCAGGGGATGATGACAGAGAGGGCGGGCTTCATGCGGCTATACCCACCCAGCCGCCAGCCAGCCGAAACCGCTGCCTGCCGCTAGTCTCTCTTTCTAGCTTGCTTCGCAAAAGTTTCATGAAGTCTCTCTTGTGGTCTTCAGAATGCCTGATGCTGTAATTATTCCCGTGGATTCTGCGCATTGAAGCGGTAAAAGGGAGTTTTGATATGCCAAGGTCGTGCTCTTCAGCAAATTTTTGCAGATAAAACGCCTCGCCGGAGATAGTATTGTATTCATTTAAAAAGAGGCTGCTCCCGATAAAATCTGATGCCCGCAGCAGGGCAGCACCGGAGACGGCCCCCCAATACGCATCCGCCTTGATGCGTGGCGCGGGTTCATTGGTCCCATAGGCGTCAGCGGAGAGGAAATCCTTTCGCTGGGCGAAGACGACGGAGAGATTGTGGTTTTCTTCAAGACACCGGGCCAGAACGGGCAGCGCATTGTCACACAGCAGATCATCCTGGTCATGGAAGAAAAGATATTTTCCTTTCGCCTGCTTCATGCCGATCCGACGGCTTTCAATGGGGCCGAGATTTTTATCGTTGGCAATAAAGATATCCGCATGCGTTTGTGCGATTTCTCTGCTTCGGTCAGAAGATGCGTCGTCAACGATAAGTATTTCTGTGGAGATATTCTGGCGTTTTATTCCCTCAATGGCGGCCATAAGATATTTTTCGCCGTTGTATACGGGAATAACGACAGAAATTATCGGATAAGTGCTCACGGATACTCCTCAGCTCTTTCTCACCACAATGAGGTTGTTCGCCCAGCAGTCGGGGGTCTCCATGAGGAGATACTTGGTGGCAAAGCCCTCTCTTTTGCACATGTGCTGCTGAAATTTATGGATAAATTCTGTAGAGAGGTCTTCGATGATATAGAGGCCGCCAGAAGCGAGATAAGGCTCCGCATGATCGAAGAGGCATCGCGCGGCCTGGAAGGTGTGCAGGCCATCATCGATCATTATGTCAAAGTCGGCCACGCCGGTGTTGGTAAAAAAAGCCTTCACTGATTCGGAGGAGGTCTGGTCCAGCAAGGCCGTGTGGATACGCCCCTCCTGGAAGAGGGTCTCGGGGTCGATGTCCCCTCCCCAGATTTCAGCATGCGGGAAAAAGTCCTGCCAGACACGCAGGGAAGCGCCCGTCCCGGCGCGGCCGCCGGAGCCGGTGCGGGGCTCATGGCTTTCCATCCCCACACCGCATTCAAAGACATGGCGCGCGGTCAAGCGGACGGGCGCAAACAGCGTCTCATACACTTCCGTATAGGTATGCGGCGGCATGGGATAATACGGATGGTGCTTGCCGGACTTGCTGAGCGAGCCCTTGTTGCACCCGTAGCGGTCGCAGAGCAGGGCAAGCTCCCCGTAGCCGGTGTCGGGCGCGTGCAGGATATTTTCCACAGCGCGGGCGGTCTTCTGCCAGAGGCGCTGCTCGTAGCGGAGCGCCTTGAGCTCGCGGTACACGTCAGCAACAGTCTCTTCGCGGCCCTGGCTCCTGCGGATCTTTTCCCGCAAAAATTCCGCGCGCTGGCTCATGGCGCACCCCCTGGCAACTGCTCGGCGGGCATCACATCGCCTTCCGGGCGCACACAATGCCGGCACACTTCAAAATACGGCTTGGAATAGAATTCGGCGAGCTGTTCCCATACATCAGAAGGGCCGCGCAAATCAACCACTTCACCTGGAGCATCCCCCGGGACCATGCCCAGTTCATAGGCTGAAGAAGCCTTGGGGCAAATGGCGATCCGGCCGTTTTTGACCTCAAGGGTCCGCTTCATCCAGC
>CAMWVJ010000093.1 GCA_947177645.1 uncultured Desulfovibrio sp. | reverse complement strand
TGCATTTCTTCCCAAGTAAGTGTTGCCATGATTGAACCTTGCTTTTGAAGTCCTGAAGGGGCCTGGGCGTGTGGCGCGGGGAGGGCCGGCCGGCAAGGACTTTTGTAAAGAACAACTCTTTGCTGGTCAAAAATGCGGCAAACGATTAATCTTGCGTGGCGAGGAGCAGGGGGCACCCCCTTGTTTTACGCGGAGCCCGGGAAGCACTTTCATGGAGTGGCCCGGCAGGGGGGATCACCATGCTTGACTTCATCCTCCAGTCGCCGGCGCTGGCCGGCCTCGGCGCGGGCCTTGTCACATGGCTGTTCACCAGCCTTGGGGCCGGGGCCGTTTTCCTGAAGCAGGAATTTTCGCGCAAGACGCTGGACATTTTGCTGGGCTTTGCGGGCGGCGTGATGCTGGCGGCGAGCGTGTGGTCGCTGCTCATTCCGGCGCTGGATCTGGCGCGGCCCGCCTGGGGCGGCTGGAAGTTCGTGCCGCCGGCCGGCGGATTTTTGCTGGGCGCGCTCACCTTGCGGCTGCTGGATTATGCCACGCCGCACTTCCACCTGATGCTCGCGAGGCCCGACGGCCCCAAGTGCGAGCTGCCGCGGAGCTTCCTGCTCGTGCTCGCCATCACGCTGCACAACATCCCGGAGGCGCTGGCCGTGGGCGTGGCCTTTGGCGCGGCCGCCCTTGACCCGTCCCTGGGCATGGCCGGGGCGCTCACCCTCATGTTCGGCATCGGCATGCAGAACATTCCCGAGGGCATGGCCGTTTCGCTGCCGCTCTTGCGCGAGGGCATGGAGCGCCGCAAGGCCTTCTTCATCGGCCAGCTTTCCGGCGCGGTGGAACCCGTGGCGGCTGTGCTCGGGGCGGTGCTCACCGCCATCGCCCTCCCCGTGCTGCCCTGGGCGCTGGGCTTCGCCGCCGGGGCCATGATCTTCGTGACCGTGGAGGAGGTCATCCCCGAGGCCCACGCCTCGGGCAATGGCGACGCCGCCACCCTGGGGCTCATCCTGGGCTTTGTGGCCATGATGTGCCTGGACGTGATGTTCGGCTAGCCCGCGCCCGCGTCACCTGCCCGTCTGGCGCGGCTCTTCGAGCAAATAGCCGTAGCCCTCTTTCTCCATGTCCTTCAGGGGGATGAAGCGCAGGGCCGCGTCATTGATGCAGTAGCGCAGGCCCGTGGGGCCGTCGGGGAAGATGTGCCCGAGGTGCGAATCCCCCTGGGCGGAGCGCGCCTCGATGCGCCGCATGCCGTGGCTCTCGTCGAGGCGCCCGGTGATGTGGCCCTTGCCGATGGGCCGCGTGAAGCTGGCCCAGCCCGTGCCGGAATCGAACTTGGCGGAAGAGGCGAAAAGCGGCTCGCCCGTCACCACATCCACATAGATGCCCGGCTCGTGGCGGTTCCAGTGCTCGCCCGTGAAGGCGGGCTCGGTGACGCCCTCCTGCGTGACCGCGTATTGCATCGGCGTGAGCTTCCGGCGCAAGTCCCCGTCCGCGGGCTTCGGCCACGCGCGCGCCTCGGGCGCCGCGGGCAGGGGCGGTTTTTTGCTGAGGTCGATGTGACAGTAGCCGCCGGGATTCTTCTTGAGATAGTCCTGGTGATAGTCCTCCGCAGGGTAAAAATTCCGCAGCGGCAACAGCTCCACGGCCAGCGGCGCCCCGGCGAGGCCCTGCATGAAGGAAAGGAGCTTTTTGAGCTGCGCCCCCTCCTCCTCGCTGTCATAATAGATGCCCGTCCTGTACTGGGTGCCCACGTCATTGCCCTGGCGGTTGACGGAAAAGGGGTCGATGATACTGAACAGGCAATCCACCAGAGAGTCGAGCGAGATCTTCTCCGGGTCATAGACCACTTCCACCGCTTCCACCGCGCCGGTGGCGCCGCTGCACACGGTCTTGTAGTCCGGGTCCGGGACACTGGAATTGGCGTAGCCCGTCTTCGTGGCGACCACGCCGGGCAGCCGCGAAAAATACTCCTGCACGCCCCAGAAACAGCCGCCGCCGAACCATACTTTCTTGTCCATGCAAGCCCCCGTGGTTGCCGCCGTCAGGAACACCAGGAGCGCGCCCAGCGCGAACGCCAGCCTTTTCACGTCCATGCCGCCCCCGCGCCCTCAAGGTTTCAGCTTCGTTTCCAGCCAGTCGGCCACCACGGCCACGGCAGAGGCCGGGTCATGCGTCCAGCCATGGTCTTCGCCGGGCACGAGCCTGAGCTCGCTTTCGGCGAGCGCCTCGTGGTAGCGTTGCGCGTAGGTGTAGGGCACCACCCTGTCCGCCATGCCATTGAGGATGAGGGCCGGCCCCGTATAGGCCGCGGTGGTCTCATAAATGGGCAGGTCCATGGCGTTCTGGATATAGGCGCGCCCGAGCCTGAGGCCACGCCCCGGCACCTCGTAAAAGGGCTTGTCCAGGTGCCACGGGTCATAGACCGCGCCCTGCGACGAGCCGCGCAGGGCGTCGTCGCGCAGCACGGCCGCGGCCGAGAGCAGCACCAGCGCCGCTATCTGCGGGCTGCCGCACTTGCCCGCGGCCATGCCCGCCACGACGCCGCCCTGGGAATGCCCCACGAGCGCGATAGTGCTGAAGCGGCCAAGGCTCCGCGCATGGCCGATGACATCGAGCGTATCGTCGATCTCGTTGCCCACGGTCATGTCCTGGAATTCGCCGTCGCTCCCGCCGCAGCCGTTGAAATCGAAGCGCAGTACGCCGATGCCGTGCTCGGTGAGGCGCCCCGCGAGCGGGGGCCAGAGGTGGAAGTCGAGGTTGCCCCCGAAGCCGTGGCAGCAGATGACGAGCGGGCAGCGCTCGCCTTTTGCGAGCTCCGGCAGGTCAAGGCGGGCATTGAGCCGGCCCATGGAGCCGTCGATGAAGAAGTCTTTTTCGCGTGCATGGCGTGCGCCCCGCGCAGGGGGGCACCCGCGCCCCGCACGAGGCCGGGCGGGCGCCCCCGGGTTCCGGTTCAGTTCTTCTTTTCCGGAAAGACGACAACGAGCAGCATCTTGAAGTCGTCGAGCGCGCTCACCGCATGCGGGTGGCCGGCCGGCATGACGATGCACTGGCCCTGTTCGAGCACGAAGGTGGCGTCGTCAATGGTGATCTGGCCGCGGCCTTCCAGCGCGGTCACAAAGGCGTCCCCCGTGGACTTGTGGGCGCTGATGCCCTCGCCCTTGGCCATGGCGAAGAGGGTCACGCCCACGGCCGGGTTCTGCACGAGGGTCTTGCTCGTCACCTGGCCCTGGGCGTAGTCCACCTGCCCGGCGAGGTCCACGGGCTTGGCGTAGGCGATATTTTTCAGGTGCTTCACCGTGCCCTGCGGCAGCAACAGCTCCTGCGCCGGCTCCTGCTGGAGCAGGATGGGCGTGGGGGGCACGGTCTGGGCCGGGTCATTTTTCACTGCCGCGGGGATGCCGTCTTTCTCGCTCATGGTCTCGATCCTTTGCTGGTGTGGTTTCAGCGGCCGGCCCCATGCCGGCTCGCGCCCTAAAATTCATAGCGCACGACGCCGAACATGCCCTGGTTGGCCGTGTGCTCGCCGAACTGGCCGATATAGTTGAGCCCGACGGAGAAATCGCCGGCGCGCAGCTCCGCGCCCGCGCGGCCGCCCCAGGTGATGGCGTCCATGACCTGACTGTCGAATTCCTGGTCCTTGTGCGAGCCCGCGTAGCGCACCGAAGTCTTGGCATAGGTGTCGCCCAGGGCCGGGATGGCCTTGAGGTTCACGAGCGGCGTGATCTCCCAGCCGTTTTCCAGCTTGAAGGGCTTGGTGAACACGAGGCCGAAAGGCATGGTCCAGATGTTCTGGTGGGTGCGATGGCCGCGCAGCACGTCCTCGCCGTGAAGGGTGGCGTCAAAGGGCTCGGACACCATGTGCAGGTAGCGCACGCCAAGGTGCGGGCGCAGGTTCACATATTTGGTGTCGATCTCATACTCCGCGCGCAGGCTCATGCCGAGCGACCAGGCCGGGATGTCGGCCTTGATGGCGGAGCCGCCCAGATCCCCGGGCAGGTCCTGCCGGATCTTGTTGTACACCGAGGTAAAGTCCACTTCGCCGTCAAAGCTGAGGGCGCCCGGCTTCCACACGCCATAGGCGCCCACGCCCCAGAAGGTGGCGCTGTTCTGCGTCGTGGCCATATCGCCCGTACTTTTCACATAGCCGGCGCCCATGTTGAGGCTCAGGCCCGTGCGCAGGGTGTTGCCCCAGGTGTAGTCGCCGCCGATGGCAAGGCCGCCGATGCCCCCGCGAAAGCCGTAGCTCGCCGTGCCGCCGTCGAGCCCGAAATGGTCGATGGATTCATAGAGCGGCAGCGCCCAGAGCGCGAAGCTGTGCCGGTAGAGATCCTCCTGCCCGAGCTTGATGCGCGAATAGATGGCCGACTCCATGGATTCGCTCGCGGCCTGCGAAAGCCGGGGCACGCCGCTCGCCACGCCCACGCTCTTGGTGTGGGGCGCCTTTTCCGTCACCGAGAACTGCCCCTCCATGCCGTTGCCGAGGCGCGTGAGCTCAAGCAGCGGATTGCTGGAGATGAGGTTGGCCCCGCTCCAGGCCGTGGCGTCCGCATAGTGGGTGGTGATGTTGCGCCCAAGAGCCACATAGGTGTGCCCGGGGGTCACGCGGTCAATGTAGATCTTGGCGCCCGGGGCCACGCTGGCTTGCGTGGGCGAGGCGGCGCTCAGGGCGCCGGGCACGGACGCGGGGAGCGCCCGGGTGGGAACGGCGGGATTGGCGTAGTTGACGCCGCTCTTGCCGCCGTCGATGACGAGCAGCGAATTGCCGGAAAAGTTCACCGGCCCCGCGGCAGCGCGCGATGCGCCGGCGGCAGCGCGGCCCAGTGCCCGTGCCGCCCCGACGGACGCCGCGTGGTCCACGTCGAGGGAGGCGCCCAGCACCATGGGCGAAAAAACGCCCAGCACCGCGCTCGAGGGCGCCATGCCGACCTTGGCGGTAATGGTCTTGAGAGCGCCTGTATCGCTCGTGCCCAGGGCGAGCCGGCCATCATGGCCCACGGTGATGGCGCCGTCGGTGAGGTTGCCGGCGCCGGCCGCGGTGACGAAATTCTCCACCGCGCCGAAGGCTTCGCCGCCGCCCGCGCCCACGAGCAGGTCATGCCCGTTGAGCCGCAGGTTGCGGATGCCGGCAGTGGTCACAGCGGCCGTGTCCGACGCGGCGCCGATCTGCATGTTCCCGGAGCGCACCGCCACGGAGTTGATGGCCGCGTCGATGCCGTTGTGCAGGGTGACGGAGGCGGCGCCGAGCGCATCGCCGCTGAGGCTGCCCCAGCCGATGCGGGCCTGACCGGCGACACCCAAAGTGGTGAAGCTGCTCTGGCCGTTGTTGTTCACGTCGAGCCGGCCGCCCACCCAGGCGGCTTCATTGTGCGAGATGATGGCGCCGCCCGCGCCGTATTCGGCATTGCCCACGGGCGTGGTGCCGGTGATGCGGAAGGAACCGTTGCGCAGGGTGAAGTCGCCGGTGCTGCCGCCGTCAATGTCGCTCCTGACCACCATCATGCGCCCGGCCTCGACGCGCGAGGGCCTGGACGCGCCGGCGATGTCCCGCACCTCGCCCGCGGCGATGAGCCCGGCCCTGATGGTGGTGCCCGTGAGCGTCTTGGCCGGGGTCATGGGGTTGAAGGGGCTGCTCACGCTGATCTGCGCCGTGGAAGCGCGGTCCACGCCGGCGATGATGGCGTTCCCGGCGCGA
>CAMWVJ010000092.1 GCA_947177645.1 uncultured Desulfovibrio sp. | reverse complement strand
CCCCGGGGGGGCCCGGGGCCGTCACCCCCCCCCCCTCCCCGGGGCCCCCGGGCGCACTCTCCCGCCCTTTTCCTTTTTTCCCCCGCGGCCGCGCCCCTGCGGGGCCGCGCCGTCCTTGGTCTTTGTGCGGGGCGCCGTCTCAGTCGAGGCTTTCGGCGTAGAGTTCCACCGTGTGCTTGACCTTGATGTCGTCCTTGTTTTGCGAGAGCACGTCCTCGAGCTGCATCATGCAGGCCGGGCAGCCCGCGCTCACGATCTTGGCGCCCGAGGCCACCACGTTGTCGCGCTTGCGCTGGCCGATCTTGCGCGAATAGTCGTAGTGGAAGAGGTTGAAGGAGCCGCCGCAGCCGCAGCAGCGGTCGGCCTCGTTCATCTCCTTCATTTTATAGGCCGGGTTGGCCTCCACCACCATGCGCGGCTCGCGGCTCACCCCGAGGGACTTCTTGAGGTGGCAGGAGTCGTGATAGGTGACTTCGGTGGCCCCGCCCCTGGGCTGCGCCGCCGGCGTCACGCCGAGCACGTCCACGATGAAGACGTTGATGTCCATGGCCTTCTCTGCCAGCTCCTCGGCGAGCTTCGCTTCCGAGGGGCCAAGGCGCTTGGCGTATTCGGGCCAGAGCTCCTTGATGGTGGAGGTGCAGGAGGCGCACGGGGTAAGGATATAGTCGAAATCGCCCTTGGCAAGGATGGCGAGGTTGGCCTTGAGTTCCTTTTCCATGCCCTTGGCGTCGCCGGAGGAGACCGCCGGGATGCCGCAGCAGGCGAATTCCGCGGGCATGTAGACCGCGACCTTGTGGTGCTTCAGCACCTTGAGGCAGGCCTCGCCCATCTCCACATACATCTTGTCGCCGAGGCAGCCGGGGAAAAAGGCCACCTTGATGCCGCCGGCGGGCCTGGGCTCGTCCAGGGCGCCGTAGATGGCGTGCAGCGGCTTTTTCGCCAGCGGGCGGATGTGCCGGTCGCCCAGAAAGAAGTTGAACATGGGCGCGCAGACCGTGCCCTGCACGTCGCCCGTCTTGTGGAAGAGCAGGCCCTGCATGGGCGCGCCCACGCGCATGGCGAAGTTGAAGAGCCCGGGCTTGGCGAGCAGGGTGCGGAACACGAGCTTCTTGACCGGGTTCAGCCCGAGATAGGTATACACCACCTCGCGCGCCTCCCGGAAGATGGCCATGATCTCCACGCCGGGCGGGCACGCGGCCTGACAGGAGCCGCAGAGCAGGCAGCGCCCGAGCTTGTCGGCCAGCGCCTCGGGGTCGTCAAGGAGCATGTGCGCGAGGTTGTTGATGAGGAAGAGCTTGCCCCGGGCCACGTCGGCCTCCTGCCCGGAGGCGCCGAACATGGGGCAGACCGCCTGGCACATGCCGCAGCGCATGCAGGCCGTGATCTTGTCGTCCAGCGCCATGAGGCGCTGGGCCAACTTTTGCAGATTGTTTTCCATGGGCTAGATCTCCACCATTTTCGTGGGATTGAGCAGGCCCTTGGGGTCGAGGGCGTGCCTCAGCCTGCGCGAATACTCGATGGCGCCGCGCCCGGTCTCCTTTTCCAGCCACTTGGCCTTGGCCGTGCCGATGCCGTGCTCGCCCGAGAGCGTGCCCTGCAGGCGGATGGCCACGTCGAACATTTCGTCCACGGCCGCTTCCACACGCGAGAACTCTTCCTTGTCGCGCTTGTCGCAGAGGAAGGTGGGGTGCAGGTTGCCGTCGCCGGCGTGGCCGAAGGTGCCGACCTCCACCTTGTGCTTGGCCGCGATCTCGTTGACGGCCTTCATCATGGCCGGGATCTGCGAGCGCGGCACCGTGGCGTCCTCGAGCACGGTGGTGGGCCGGCAGCGGGCGAGCACGGGCAGCGCCTGGCGGCGGGCCTCCCAGAGGCGATTCTTCTCCTCGGCGTCCTTGGGCACGTGCACGGCCGTGGCGCGGTTGGCCTTGAGCACCTTCTCCACGGCGGCGGCGTCGTCGGCCACCTGGGCGGGATGGCCGTCCACCTCGATGAGCAGGATGGCGCCGGCCTCGCGCGGCAGGCCCGCATGAGTGAAGTCGTCCACGCGGATGATGGTGTTGTTGTCAAGAAATTCCAGCGTACAGGGCAGGATGTGGGCGGCGATGATGCCGGCCACGGCCTCGGCCGCGTCCTGCATGTCGGCGAAAACGGCCATGAGCGCCTGCGAGGCCTGCGGCGGCGGGATGAGCTTCATCACGGCCTGGGAGATGATGCCGAGCGTGCCCTCGGACTGGATCATGAGCCCGGGCAGGTTGTAGCCGGTCACGCACTTCACCGTGCGCGAGCCCGAGCGCACCAGCGCCCCCGTGGAATCGTAGAACTCGATGCCCATGAGGTAGTCCTTGGTGACGCCGTATTTGAGGCCGCGCAGGCCGCCCGCGTTCTCGGCGATGTTGCCGCCGATGGTGGACACGGACTGGGAGCCCGGGTCCGGCGGGTAGAAGAGGCCCTTTTTCGCCACTTCGGCGGCGAACTGGGCCGTGATGACGCCGGGCTCGACCACGGCGTAGAGGTCGTTGGAATTGATCTCGAGGATGCGGTTCAAGGCCGTGGTCAGGACGACGGCCGAGTCCACGCTGTCGGGGATGGTGCCGCCGGAGAGGTTGGTGCCCGCGCCGCGCACGGTCATGGGCACGCCGGCCTCGTAGAGTTTTTTCACGCACTCGCCCAGCTGCTCCGTGGTGGTGGGCCTGAGCACCATGGCGGGCGTCACCGAGGGGAGCACGGCCGAGTCGAAGGAATAACTCTGCCGGTCGGCCTCGGAAGTGAACACGTTTTCCTTGCCGAGCAGCTCTTCAAAGTCCTTGATCAATGCCTGGCTTGCCATAGAGCCTCCTCGCTCCTGCGGTGGTGCCGGTGCGCGGTTTGCGCACCGGGCGCGCCGAATGCCGCGGGCGCACGGCGCGGCCGCGCATGCGCACATCCGGGATATGCCGAAAGGGCCGGCCGCGGACGCGGCCGAACCGCGCCGGCTGCCCGCTTCGCCCGCCGGCATGGCGGGAACCCGGGCGGCCGGCGATTGGTGCCTCTGCCTGTACTATCGCCTCCACTCTAGCAGCCGCCGGGCAAATACGCAATGAAAACCGCCCGATTGCCTTGCGGGGCAGCTTTGGGTATGCTTCAAGGCTCACAGGCAGCGAGGTGCCCATGCCCGACCCGAAACAGGAAGCGCTCGAACAGACCGTGCGCTGCTTCACCCTGGCGCGCTCCCAGGACGTGCCCATCCACCTTGTCTTTTTGCTGGACAAGTGCGAGGTCTCGCGTTTCGCCGCGCCCTGCATCATGATCAAGAACGGGCACTTCGTCATCCGGGCCGAGCTTGAGCAACTGGCCGAGCATCCCATCATCTGGGGCTCGGAGGTCAGGGGCTACTTCGTGGTCATGGACGACGGCAAGCGCGTGACCTGCCACTTCCTGACAAAGCTCGCCCGCATCTACAACGGGCCGCTCAATTCGGTCTATCTCGTCTTTCCGCTGCCCGAATCGCTGGATCATCACCAGCGGCGCTTCAGCAAGCGCGTCAACCTCGAGCGGGAGAACGCCGAAGGCTTCGGCATCTGGTACGGGCGCCCCGGGGGCGGCGGCCCGGAGGCCCTCCCCGAGCTCGCCTGGACGCCGCTGGAGAACGGGGAATGCGAACTCGGCGAGCTCTCGGCCTCAGGCATGCGCCTCGACGTGCTGGCCTCCTGCCCGCTTTCGCATTCCTGTCTGTATGACCCGCTGCTGCTCAAGGGCGACTTCGGCAAGAGCGGCGAGCCCAATCCCCTCTTCGTGCGCGGCGTCATCGTGCGCAGCATGCCCAAGCCGGACGCCGAGGGCGTGACGAGCTTCGGCTGCCGTTTCCTCGCCTGGCGCAAGGTGGTGAGCCGCCACCCGAACACCTGGTTCCGGGCCGACGAGGACGGTGTGCCCGCCATCGCCGAGTGGCTGAACCGCAATTTCCGGGCCGTGGCGTCGTAGGACAGCAAGGGCAGGCGCCTGTTAGCGCCGCGCCACCTGCGGAGCGCCCTGCGGGGCCGGGCGCGGCATGCCCTGTTGCGGGGCGCCGCCCATGCCGGCGAGCTCGCGCAGTTGCGCCATTGATTGCTCGAGGTTCTGCGGGTCGCCCACCTCCTGGCAGAGGAAGGCGTTGATGGCCGGCATGGCCGAGATGGCCTCGTCGATCTCCGGGTTGCTGCCCTTGGCGTAGGCGCCGATATTCACCATGTCCTCCACGCGGCGGAAGGTGCTCATGCGCCGGGTCACGATGCGGCCCGCCACCACGTCCTCGCGCGGGCAGATGTCCGAGCGCAGACGGCTGATGGAGCGGAGCACGTCGATGGCCGGGAAGTGGCCCTGGTCGGCGAGGTCGCGCGTGAGCACGATGTGCCCGTCGAGGATGGAGCGCACGGCGTCGGCGATGGGCTCGTTGAAGTCGTCGCCGTCCACGAGCACGGTATAAATGCCGGTGATGGTTCCCGTTGACGAGCGGCCGGCGCGCTCGAGCAGCTTGGGAAGCTGCGCGAACACCGAAGGCGTGTAGCCCTTGGTGGTGGGCGGCTCGCCCACGGCGAGGCCCACCTCGCGCGCGGCCATGGCGAAGCGCGTCACCGAGTCCATCATGAGCAGAACGTCCATGCCCTTGTCGCGGAAGTATTCGGCCCCGGCCGTGGCCGCGTTGGGCCCGCCCCTGCGCACGAGCGGGGACAGGTCGGACGGGGCGATGACGAGCACCGAGCGCGCCATGCCCGAGGGCCCGAGGTCGCGCTCCATGCATTCCACCACCTCGCGGCCGCGCTCGCCGATGAGCGCGATGACGTTGACATCCGCCTTGGTGTAGCGGGCCATCATGCCCATGAGGGTGGACTTGCCCACGCCAGAACCGGCCATGATGCCCACGCGCTGGCCCTTGCCCAGGGTGATGAGGCTGTTGATGGAGCGCACGCCCACGTCGAGCATGTCGGTGATGCGCGGGCGCTGGAGCGGGCTCGGCGGGTCGGTGTAAAGCTGGGCAAGCTCCGGCTGCCAGAGCTGACGTGCCTTGACCGCCCATTCGGGCGTGTGCGGCGCCTGAAGCTCCATCTGGCGCTCGTAGTCCGCCTTGTCCTGCTCGCCCGGGGGCAGCGGCGAGCCCGAGAGCTCGGCGCTCACCGGCGGTCCGGCGTCCAGCGGCGTGCCGAAGGCATCGAAGGCGCGGCCCAAAAGATCCGGCCCCACGGGAAAGACCGGGGGCATGCTCGTATTTCGGATGAGGCTTCCGGGGCGGATGCCGCGCATGTCGCCATAGGGCATGAAGAGCAGGTTGCCGTCGCGAAAGCCCACCACCTCGGCCGCCACGCCCTCGGCGCCGCCCTCGGGCAGCATGTGGCAGACCGCGCCGAGCGGTGCGCGCAGGCCGCTGCCCTCGGCCACCAGCCCCACCACCTTGTTGACCTTGCCGAACAGGCGGATGGGATTGGCCTCATGCAGGAGCCGGCGGCAGGCGCGGGGGTCGAGTTTCATGGCGGCATCCGTGGGAAAGGATGAGGTGAGGAGAGACGCGGGGCGCCCGGGCCGGCCTCAATCAATTGCCCGGCAGAAAGCCCCCGTGGGCCAGCACTTCGTCCCGCTCGTCCTGTTGCAGGCCCGGGGCCAGGTCTGGCGGCAGCAGGTCTTCCGGGGCTGCGTCGGGCGCAGGCCTGCCGCCCCCGGCCCGAGCCGCGGCTTCGGGCGCGTCCAGCGGGAAAAGCTCTTCTTCCAGCTCCGCGAGGCTCGGGTCGAGCTTTTCGGCGGCAGGGGCA
>CAMWVJ010000091.1 GCA_947177645.1 uncultured Desulfovibrio sp. | reverse complement strand
CACTCGCAGTGCGTGCGCTTCATCCAGCCCGTGGTGAACACGCGCTGGCTGGCCTTCTTGGCGGCCAGTTCCAGGTAGTGCGCTCCCTGCATGGCGTTCAGCGCGTGCACGAGGGCCGCTTCATCGGCCCTACTCTCGAGAATGGTGCGCAGGGCCGCGAGCGTCTTGGGGCCGATGGCCCCGTCCACCTTCAAATCCGGGAACAGCGGGGAGCCGCCCTTGTAATTGAAGGCATTGCAGACGGTCTGCACCTTCCTGCCTGCCCCGGCCTTTCCCAGGTTGACGGCCTGCTCGAAGATTTCATTTGCGAGCGCCTGCGGAAGCGTGCCGAGGCCGAGCCGGTCCCACCATTCAGCTTTGTACCAGCCCTCCACCAGCGGGCGGAGCTCGGGGTCAGTGGAGAGGACCTTGTTGAGCTTTGAGGGCTTCGTGCCCACGGCCTTTTTCCACTTATCCACAATGGGCCACCCGGCCCAGGACGGGAAGAAGTTGCGGGCAATGCCCGCGTAGGTCTCCCCGCCCCGGTCGGCGGCATTGTTGCTGTAGCCGCCCTCGTACTGCGCGAGCGGCGCATAGGCGGTCGCAAAGTCGGCCATGCTACTTCTCCACCACTCCGCCGTAGCTGGCGGTCAACGTAACCAGCGCTTCGGGGTAGGTGCAGATGGTCAGGGGGTTGGACTGCACCTCGAGGTCATAGCCGCGGCCACGGGGTTTGGGGTCCATGCGGGCGTAGAACTCGAGACCATAGGTGTTGGCCGTTTCGGCCCAGTTGGCCGGAGCGCTGTACTGCTCGAACACGTTGAGACCCACGGGATAGAAATGGGCCTCACGGGGCTTCACCATCTGGCGGCCGGCCACCACTTCGGACGCCTCGATGAAGGTCACGCCGCAGTAGGTGAATCCGCGCTTGCGGTAGTCAGTGTCGCCGAAATTGGCGAGATTGGCCGCCCACAAGTCGTAGGCTTTGCGTACGAGCTCATGGGACGTGAGCATGTCGTAAAATTCGCTGCCCACGATGGCCTCGAAACGCGTCGCCGGAGTGCCGCCGAGCTTTTCCTCGGCGTGACGCTTGGCGTCCAGGATGACCTTCTGGATGGGGTTGAACTTGGTCTGGTTGCTCGGGAACACGAGGTCGAGCTTTTTCTGCTTCACGCCGAAAACGTCAAAGAGGTCGTGAAGGATGGTTTTGCCGTCGGCGTCGTAGATGATGCCCTGGATCGCCCCGAGCCGGTGAAATTCGGCCGTCATGGTGATGGAGTTCTTCAGGTCCTGCATCTTTTCGTTGATGAGGCTTTCCATCGTCATGGGCTCGGTGGTGCCAAAACCGCGCACGTCCTGGATGTCGTCCGGGAGTACGGTATCGGCGAGGGGCAGGTGCGCGGCCTGGAGGACGCGGGTGTTGCGGGTGCTCCCCCGGCCCTGCATTTCCTGCGGAGGCTCCCGGCGGTCCTGGTTGCTGACCAGGACAAGGCGCCCGTGCCGGATGTCCAGGGCGATATTGGTGGTGCGCACGCGGCGCTGTGTGAACAGGGGATACAGCCGCATGGGCATGAGCGGCAGTTTGTTGACCGCTTCCGTGAGCTCGACGGGGGTATAGAGATCCGGCGTGGTGAGCATCTGCGACATGGGGCTACTCCTTGGGGATGATGCCGAGGGTCTTGAGCTGGCCCAGGGCGGTTTGTTTCTGGGCATCCGTCACGTCGGCCCCGAAATACAGGTTGGCCGCTGCCACACATACGCCACGGCAGACCACCACGCAGGGCTGCGCCTCCTCGGCCGGGTCAAGCAGCGTGGAGATGCTGACGGCCACGGCCTTGTCGGCATACACGGCGGGCTTGGCTTCCACGCCCTCGGCTGCCGCAACGGCATCCGAGAGCTTGGTCATGTACGGCACATATTCGCCGGCCGCATTGCGGGCGAGCACAGCGCCCATCGGCACCGCGTCCTCGCAGGGCGCCAGTGTGCCAGCTTCGCGGCACCAGCGGTTGTCCAGTTCCACGAGGAGGATGTGGGAGAGCGAGCGGGGCGCGTCGGCAGAGGAAGGTTTCAGGGCTGCCATGTTATGCCTTCCGTTGTTCCCGGGCGGCGGCCGCGCGGCGCTCGGCATCCGCAACCAGGGCATTTTTGCGGTTCTTGGGGGCTTCGCCGCCGGGGAGCGGCGCACCGTGGGCGGCCGTGATGGCCTCAAGGGCCTTGTTCCGGGCCTCGGCATCCTTGTCATCCTGCGGCGTGGCGTCCGGCTTGGCGGGCTTTTCCAGCCAGGGGGCGAGCGCGGCCAACTGCTCGGGCGTGACACCCACACTGGCAAGCTGCTCCACCTTGGCCGTCACTTCCTCGCCGGCCACGGCGCGCAGGAGGCCCATGACCTGCGCCCTGGCATCTTCGGCAGCCTTGGCGGCTTGCGCCTCGGCCTCGGCCTTGCCCTCGGCGCGGGCGCTGACCTGAATCTCGGCCAGCAGCTCCGGGGCCTCCTTGGCAAGGAGTTCCATCGTGATCTGGGACATGCCCATCTCCTCCGCTAAAAGGTTGATTGCCTCCTCCTCGTCGCGGACTATCCGGCTGACAAGGCCAAGCGGCTGCGCCTGGGAGGCTACAAGGAGCTGGGCTTCGGCCCAGTCTGATTCCGGGGCATCGAGAGCCAGGCGTCCCCGGACATCCTGTTTGAAGATGCCATGCAGGATGTCGAGCTGCGCCTGGAAATACGCGCGGTCTTCGTCCGACAGGGGCTTCGCTTCATGGCCCGCGGCCTTGTAGCGGCCGCTGGTGATGTATTCGAGTTTGACGCCCATTTTGGCGTAAAAGTCCGACCAGTCGCTGACGCACATGATGACGCCGATGGAACCCACGAGCGCAGTAGCCGGCGCGAAGATGCGGCCGCACGCCGAGGCCAGCCAGAAGGCGGCGCTGGCGCACAGCCCATTGGCGTAGGCGGCAATGGGCTTTTGGCTCGCAGCGTCAGCGAGGAAGTCGGCAAGTTCCTTGGTGCCTTGAACTACGCCGCCGGGCGAATCTATGGACAGCAGGATGGAGCGGACGCCGGTATCCGCCAGGGCGGCGTTGACGGCTTCGCGGATGGCATCATGGCCGAGCACCAGAATGTCGCCGGAAAACCAACCGACCAGGCTTGTGGTGTCGAGCGGCGCGCCGATGGAGATAACGGCCACGCCGTCCACCACACGTAAAAGGCGCTCGCTGACAGGGCGCGCACCTTCCTCCGGGGCGGTCTGCGAGAGCGCTTCCGGCGTCTCACGTTGAGCCCGCTCTTTTTGGAGGGCCGTAAAAAGCGTGGAGGCATATTCCTGGGCAATCGCCCAGGCTTCACGCGAGGCGGAAATTTCCACGGCATTACTCATTTTCGCCGTCCTCCCCCTCGCCAGAAGCGGTGTCTGCATTGCGCTCGGAGCCGGAATTCTTTTGACCGCCAGAGAGCTGGAGCGGTTGCAGGCTATTGAGCATTTTCTGCTCCTCCTGCATCTGCGGGAGGGCATCGGCAAAATCGCCGCCACGCTCGGCCCAGGCATCCGCGTATGTCATCAGGCGCGCCTGCAATGCCAGGATGGTCGCCTCGATTTCTTTCACCGGGTCGATAAAGCCCTTGGCTGGCCCTATCCATTCGGCCGAGCACCAGTACCGGCGACCCTCGTAAAAGCCCATTGTGGCCCCGGCGGAGTCCAGATCATCCGCGAGGCCGAGGAAGTTGCGCAGGTAGGCTTCCTCCACCACCATCTCCCAAATGGGCTGGCAATAGAGGCGCGAGAACCAACGGCGATAAAACAGGTAGAGCTTCCAGGCTTCATTAAGCGCGGCACGCATGGACGAATAATTGGTGGAGCTGTAGTCCTTGGTAAGGGACTCGTAAGGGATGCCAAGCATGGCAGCCGCTGCGCGGAGCACCGTATTGACGAAAGGCACGAAGTTGGAGGACGGCCGCTTGTTTTCCAAGATGTAGGGCTTTTCGTTGGGCTGGCCGAAAATCACCGTGCCGGGATTCACGTCCATGGTGCGTTCATTCGGCCCCTCAGGAGTGCTGTACCCATACTGCTCACGCACTTCCGCCGGGAGGTTGGCCGTGCCGTCCTCCAGGCCGATGAACAGCGGAAAACTCGCCGCAATTACTTGGGCAAACAGCTCGGAGTCCAAGGCATCCTTGAGGTTGCGGATGAGGCCCATGCCCGTGTCGAGCGAAGAAATGCCGCGCACCTGTTCCTCTTCCTCGTAGCGGAACAGGTGGAAGACATTGCACCGATGCCCGAGATAGGCCGGACGCCGCACGAAAGAGTCCGAGAACAGCGCACCCTGCTCCATTGGGACCAGAGACGGCTCCGGGCAGGCTATCCAGTAGGCAATGGGCTTGCCGTAAGGGGCGAACTCGATACCATCCCTGATGCTGAGATCCAGCTTTTTATCCGCCGGGGTGCAAAGGCGCGCCGGGTGAATATCCTGAATGGCAAGGGAGAAGGCGCGCTCGCCCCGACTATTGTCCAGGAGCATCACGGGCAGGTGCAGCATCTCACCGAGGCGCAACACGGAGTGGATGCCGAGATATTGCAGGTCCTCAAAATGGGCGAGGCCGCGGGCGTGCGACTCCTGCGACCAGATAGAGAAAGCCCACTCCATTTTTTGGCCGAGCCGCGCGGCATCCTCACGGCTAAGGCCCAAAAGCTCGTGCGGAATGGAGGCCTTGGGCGTGAGCCCCGTGCCGATGGCGTTGTCCGCTATGGTGCGGATGCCGGACTTTGCCACCCAGTCATTGGCTGTCAAATCTGCGGCACGGCGTTGCGCGGTAACGCGCTCATGCACCTGGGCTTCAAGCGTGCCCAGGCGGTGAGGGTGCCAGCTTGCCATCTGGCCGCGCCAAGCCCCGGCGTCGCGCGAGGGCGCTGGCGTGTAGCGGCCGGTCTGCACCGGGGCGCCGTACTGGTCCACGAGGGCAGACATGCTCACGGCCTCCTGAGACGGGCCTGCACGAACACAGGCCCACGACGCCCGTCGATGGCGGCCAGCTCTTTTTCGAGGTAGGCGATTTGCCCGCGAATTTCCGAGAGGTCGTAGCGCGTGAGGGTGCGCGAGCCGATGGAATAGCTCTTCCCGGTGGAGGCCGCCTTGTAGGCGGCCTTCCAATCGGCGAGCAGGGAAAGGAGTTCGTCGCGGGACCAGATGGACATGACCCCGCTCATAGCACGTCTAGTTTGGGATGTCCGGGAACAGCGGGAACAAGTGCACCTTATTGCACCTTATTGCACCTATAGGCACAAAAAATTTTCATGGGGCAGGAAAATCCTGCTTTCCAACCTGCTTCTCCTCATGACTGGAAACAGGGCAACAGATGTCCTTACAATCGTGTTCCCAAACCCAAAGACCCCTCTTGCTGCCTGGAAGTTGGTACGCTGGCAGTACCCCCTTATGAATCAGGCGGTAGAACTGCCGCTTGCTGCACCCGATGACCTCGCAGGCTTGGCGCCAGTTGAGCTTGCGTCCTCTTTCAGCGTTCTGGGACATCTTATCTCCTGAAATTTGCAAGCCTGTCGGAAATGGAGAGCGGGCGCTGAACTTCCCTCCGCGGGCGCGGAGCCCGGGCCTCCTCCGGCCTGGCCATGTGGCGCACGTTGAGGATGTAGGCCAGCGCGTCCACCATCGTCTCGCAGTCCCAAAAGTGGTTGGGCTTGCCCGAGGGGTTGACCCAGGCCATTTTTTCGTCGTCCCACACCTCGGCACACATCTCGCGGGCGTATTGTTCGAGGATGCCTCCTTCGTTGGTATGCAGATGGAAAGCTCCGGGGTCCTCCGGGGCCACAGC
>CAMWVJ010000090.1 GCA_947177645.1 uncultured Desulfovibrio sp. | reverse complement strand
CATATAGGCCGCCCTGGTGTCGAGGATGTCGTTGACCACAAGGTCGGGCCGAAGCCCAAGCACCGTCTCGGCGAGGTCTTCCCCGCCCTGGCGCACCACGCGGTAATCCTTGCGGGCCACGCTTTCCACGGCGAGCTCGCTCTCGCGCGTGCAGACAAAGGTGATCTTGTGACTCGTGATTTCGTGCGCCAGCATGAGCGCGCGGAAGATATGCCCCATGCCGATGGCCGGATAGCCGGCCACCACGAAGACCACGTGCCGGCGCTCCAGCAGGCGCTCGCAGATCCACCAGTCCTGATAGTTCTGGATCTCGATGGCCCGCTCGTCGAGGAAGTAGGGGATGACGCGGCGGGGCTGCCTCTGCTCTGGGGCCTCCTCTGCGCCGCGCAAAAGCGCAAGGCGCAGGATGATGAGCGCGCGGCTCTCCACGAGGTAGCTCTTCTCGCCGTCCTCGCCGCCCGCGCCCTCCAGCAGGCTCTCCATGGAGTCCCCGTGCTCGCGCCAGATGCGCTGGCGCACGCTGCGCACGGTGACGAGGCTGTCCGCCCGGGCCTCGCGGTAGCGCCGCCAGGCGTCCTCCATGTCCACCCAGGTGAGCAGCGGGCAGGAGGCGCGCAGGATGAGGCAATGCTCGTACTCGCGGGCGAGGCCTTCGAGCAGGCCGCGCATCTCGGCCACGATGTCGAGGCTCGTGAAGCGCAGGTCGCGGTTCCAGGCATGGCGCACGCCCGCGCGCTCGCAGATGAGGGAGATCTCCTGACTGTCGGTGAGGACGATGATGTCCTCCCCGGGCGCGCAGGCCCGCGCCGTGTTGATGGCCCGCTCCATGAGCGTCACCCCGGCCAGCCTTTTCACGAGCTGGTCCGGGATGACCGCGTTCTTCTTGATGGCCGGGATGACGATGCAGCGCTCTTTCATGCCGCCTTCGCCGGCTCAGTCCATGGCCGCGAGCACTTCGCGCGCCGAGGCGAGCATGTAGTCGAGCTCGGCGTCGCTCATCCAGTGCTGGAAGGGGAAGGAGACCATGGTGTCGAAGAAGGTGTCGGCCTCGGGGCAATGGGCCTCGCCAAATCCAAGGCGCCGATAAAAATCATACCTGTCGAGCGGGATGTACTGCACCACGCACTTGATGCCCTTTTCGTCGTGCATGGCGCGGATGAAGCGGTCGCGCGCCTCCGGGCCCTTCGTCATGCGCGCAACGAGCAGGTGATAATTGTGACGCCGCGTCTCCACGCGGTGGAACTGGAGCGCGGGGAAGTCCGCGAGGCCGTCGATGAAGCGCAGGGCGCGGGCGCGCTTTTCGTCGTTGATGGCGTCGATGCGCTTCAAGAGCTGGATACCGAGCGCGCATTCCACCTCGCCGAGGCAATAGTTGTTGGGCATGAGCATATCATCGCCCAGGGTGGGGATGTCCACGTTGCCCATGGCCGGCTTCCAGTAGTCGGGCCGCTCGAAGGGGTAGGCGCAGTGGCCGTTGTGGCGCAAGGCGGGCACCAGGGCCGCGGCCTCGGGGTCGGCCACATAGAGCATGCCGCCCTCGCCCAGGGTGGTGAGGTTCTTGTGCGAGTGGAAGGAGAAGATGGCCATGTCGCCAAAGCTGCCCGCCTTTTGCCCGGCCACTTCCGCGCCGATGGCCTGGGCCGCGTCCTCGATGCAGATGAGGCCGCGCTCCCGGCAGAGCGCCATGATGGCCGGCATGTCCGCCACATAGCCATAGAGATGCACCACCACCACGGCCTTGGTGCGCGGGGTGAGCGCCTTTTCGATGGTCTCGGCCGTGACCACGCGGGTGAGCGGGTCGATGTCGGCCCAGACCGGCGTGGCGCCCTTTTTCAGATACGGATAGGCCGAGGCCGTGAAGGTGTGCGAGGGGATGACCACCTCGTCCCCGGGCTTGAAGCGGCAAAGCTGCGCCGACATTTCCAGCGCCGCGCAGCCGTTCATGGTGGTGAAGCAGGTGCCCTCGGGGACGCCCTGGTAGCGGGCGAAGGCCGCCTCGAACTCGCGCATGTAGTGCCCCTGGGTCAGGGGGTCGGCATGGCGCATGGCCTCCACCACGGCCGCGATCTCGTCCTCGGTGTAGCGGATGGCGCGGCCGCTGAAATTGATCTTGAGATCCATGGCAGTTCTCCGTGCTGCGGCGGCAGGTTGCGGCGAGAGTTGTTGTGGCGTTGGCCCTGTTGCGGGAGAAAGCCGCGCTTATGCTGCTCTCTGTTCTCCGCCGAAATCATCCGTCAAAAACAGTCTTTTCGGTGCTGCCTGCGTCAGAAAAAAATTTTCTTGGTCGAGTACTTAAGTACACTCCCTGCGAAAATTTTTGTCTTCCTTGGCAGCACCGAAAACTCTTATTTTTTAGGATCCTTCCGGCACCAGCACCCGGCTGTCGCTTCGCTCCAGCCGGTATATGGAATTTTCCTTTATGACGCACCGTTAAGGACGCCGATGCTCCATCCACACTGGCACACTACATGCGCTTGAAGCGCTCGATGACGTTCTCGCGCGTGAGTATTTCGCGGTATTTCGGCCCGAGCTTGTTGATGAGCGGCTTTTCGTGGACGATGCTCGCCTCGTAGAGCGCATTGTACTGCTCGTCTGTAAGGTTTTTGCAGATGCCCGTGGGCAGGTCGATCTTCTGGCGGGCCATCATCTCGCGGAACACCTTGTACGGCTCGGGATAGATGTCTTCCAAAACCGAGAGCGCGTAGCAGTTGGCGATGCCGTGGTGCATGTGCAGGACCATGCTGAGACCGGCCGAGAGCGGATGCACCACGCCCACGAAGCCCGCGGCCATGCCGCCGAGATAGGAGGCGATCATCAGAAGCTCGCGGTTGTGGTCGCTCATCATGTCTTCGGAGAGGAAGACGCGCTTGCAGAGGTCGATGGCTTTCTCGGAGAGCGAGTCCACCACGGTGTTGCGGTAGGCGCCGTCCAGGCTCTCGAAGCAGTGCATGAAGGTGTCGATGCCGGTGTAGAAATACTGGTTGCGCGGCACCGTGGCGGTGAGGCGCGGGTCGAGGAGCACCTGATCGAACATGGTGTAGTCGCTGTTCATGCCGAGCTTCAGGTTTTTCTCCTCGTTGCAGATGATGCCCGTGCGCGAGGTCTCGGAGCCGGTGCCCGAGATGGTGGGCACGGCCACCTTGTAGGGCGCGGGGTTCTTCACGAGCTCCCAGCCCTGGTAGTCCGCGGCCTTGCCCGGGTTGGTGAGCAGGTTGCCCACGCACTTGCAGGTGTCCATGGTGGAGCCGCCGCCGAAGGCCAGAAGGGCGCAGGGTTTGCGCCCGGCGAGAAAGGCCTTCACGCGGTCGGTGTAGCCGTCCACGCTGTCCGTGGTGGGCTCTTCGGTGGTGTCCACATAGACCACCTCGTCCTGTTCGAGGATGGGCAGCTGCTCGCGGAAATTGGTGTTCTCGAAATAGTGGTCGAGGAACCAGACGGCCGGGGCGCCGGGCATGGCCTCGCGGCGCGGGGCGAGGATGTCCTCAAGCTGGGCGAGGGCGCCGTCGCCGATCATATAATAGCCCACGTTCTTGGCATTGCGATACATGGATGACATCTCCTTGCGGGCCGGGGCCCGGGTTTGTGAGCCAAACATACGGCATGGCGCCCGCACAGGCAAGCGGGCGCGGTCAGGCGGCGGCGCGCCGGCGCGGCCCCAGCATGACGAGGAGCACGGCCCCGGTGATGAGCGCCACGCCCGCGGCGAGCGGCATGGTGAAAGGCTCCCCGAAAACGAGGATGCCCACGGCCACCGCGGTAAGCGGCTCCATGACGCCGAGCACCGAAGTCAGGGTGGAGCCGATGCGCCGGATGGCGAGGATGAGGGTCAGGTTGGAAAATACCGCCGTCACCAGCGCGAGCAGGGTGGCCGACACCAGCTCCGGCCCGGTGTCGAGCCACTGGAGCGAGCCGCGCAAAAGCCCGTCGGCCATGGCGATGAGCGCCCCGAAGGCCATGATGTAGAAGGTCATGACGAGCCCGCTCAGGTTGGGGATGCGCGCCACCTGGAGGCCGATCATGTAAAGCCCGTTGGAGAGCCCGGACAAAAGGCCGAGGCACACGCCCCAAAAGCTCACGGTGGCGGCGCCCGATTGCGGGCCGGCCACGCTGAGCAGGGCCACGCCGCCGAGGGCCAGCGCCACGGCAAGGCCCACGTTCCAGTAAAAGCGCTCGTGGAAAAAGGCGATCATGATCAGCATGACCATGACGGGATACAAAAACTGGATGGTGGCCGCGATGCCGCTGGGGAGATGGTAGAAGGACTCGAAGAAGAAGAGCACAGCCACCATGTAGGCGAGGCTCAGGCCGGCGAGCTTGCAGAGGTCGATGCCGCGCAGGGCGAAGCGCTCGCCCCGAAGGCGCAAGAGGGGCCAGAGCACCAGCGCCGCGATGCTGAAACGGTAGACGAGCGCGGTCTGCACCGAGATGCCGGCGCGCAGCAAGGGCAGGGAAAAGAGCGGGATGAGCCCGAAGGCCGCGGAAGAAAGCAAGCCGTAGAGAAAGCCCATCTGGCCTCCGTGCGCCGGGTTCGGGGGCGGCCGCAGCCGGCTCTTTCAGCAACGGGCCGTCCCTCTCGGGCGCGCCGCGACTCTACCCGAAGGCGCAGCAAAAGGCCACCGCCCCGGCAGGCGCCGGAACAGTGGCCTTGATGGAGTTTTTCTGCGGGTGCGCGCGTCAGCGCGTGCTGTCCAGCACCACCTCGGCTTCGGGGTGCGCCTGGCGCAGGGCCTCGTGCATGGCCGCTGCGTCGGCGAAGGCGCGGAAGGGGCCCACCTTGCTGGCCCCGCCGTGGGCGCCGTAGCGGATGAAATAGGCCTGGTCCGCCTTGAGCGGGGTGCCGGTCTCGTCGCTCACCACTTCGAGGTCCACGCGGCCCACGCCGCGCTTGCCCAAGTTGATCTGCTGGGCGGCGGCATAGGAGAGGTCGATGATGCGGCCGCGCACAAAGGGGCCGCGGTCAGTCACGCAGACCATGACGCTCTTGCCGTTGTCCTGATCCGTGACCTTGACCACCGTGCCCATGGGCAGGGTGCGGTGCGCGGCCGTGAACGTATACATATCATAGGAAAGGCCGCTTGCGGTGGCCTTGTTGTGGAAATCGGGGCCGTACCAGGATGCCTTGCCGGAAAGCAGGTCGCCCTGCTGGGCGCGCTGGAGCCAGAGGTCGCGGTCGTCAGCGCCCCTTTTCGCCACGGATTTGTGGCGGCTCGCCTTTTTCGCGCTTGTGGCGCTGTGTTTGCCCTTGGCGGCAGCTTTGGCCGGTTTCTTCACGGCCTTGGCCTGCGCCTGGCTGACAGTTTTCCGGTTCTTGGCCTGGGCGGATGCCGCCTGAGCGGCGGAAGGGAGAGCGATGCACAGGCAGAGCGCGAGCGCCGTCCCGATGGAAAGCCAGCGAAGATACTTCATGACACTTCCTTGGTTGGCGTTATGAGGCTGCGCTGAGGGATACCAGCGCGGGCCGCGCCCGCGGCCCTGACCCCCCGAATTTTCGCTGGCGGCCCAGCGCCTCTGCGCGCCGGCTGCGCCTTTTCGGGAGGATGCCTTTTCCTCGTCACTTGAACCATAACCCGGCCAAAGAAGCGGTGTCAAACTGGGGCCAGCGTGGGCAGATGCTCAAATATATTGGATTTACAGGAGATTTTTCTTTCAGCCTCCCGCCCCCATCCCGCCATTCCCTTGGGGGATACGGGCTTGCGACGGGTGGGCGTAAAAATTGCGGCGAAAGCCCCAAACTGAGACGCCAAAACACCTGAATTGTCGACCATAATATTTTTTAAAAAAAATTTTTCGTCTTCTTTCATAGAGTTATGGCTAAAAAATGAAGCTCTGGAAAAAAGATTCCG
>CAMWVJ010000089.1 GCA_947177645.1 uncultured Desulfovibrio sp. | reverse complement strand
CCCGCCCCGTCCTCCGCCTCACCCTCCCCCGCGTGGGGCCGGGGTGCCCCCCCGTCTCCTGTAGCGTCCACGGCCGGCGCAGCTTCGTTGCCCTGTTCTTCCGCCTGCGCGGGCGCCTCGCCGCGGTCGGCCAGCTCCACGAGCGCGAGCTTGAGGTCGTGGAGCACGCGCGCGTGCGCCGCGTAATCCTTGGGCGCGGCCGCGATGGCGTCCGCTGCCTCGTCGGCGAGGCGGGAGGCCGCGGAAAGCTCGCCGGCCGGAAGATGGACGAGTCCGGCCGCCGCTTCCGCTTCGGGCGCCGGCGCAAGTGCGGATGTGGGCATCAGGCCTCCGAATGCTGTTGCCAGCGGGTGTGACGGGGTTCCATGCGTTTCCTCCGGTCGTCGGTGTCGGAACGCGCGCTCCGGCCAGCATTCTCGCACGCCGCCGCCCCCCTTGCAAGCGGCGCGCCCGGTCGCCCCGGCACATTGACTTTCGCGCCGGCCGTGCCCACTATCCTCAAGCGAGGACGCGGCCCCGAGGAGTACGCCATGAAAATGAAGATCGGCGAGCTGGCCAAACTGGCCGGATGCCCGGTGGTGACCATCCGCTTTTATGAAAAGGAGGGCCTGCTCGCGCGGCCCGAGCGCAGCGAGGGCAATTACCGCCTTTACGGCGAGGCCGACCTTGAGCAGCTGCGCTTCGTCATGCACTGCCGCCGCCACGGCATGAAGCTCGCCGAGATCCGCGAACTGCTCGCCTTCCGCGACCGGCCCGCGCGCGACTGCGCCTGGGTGCACACGCTGGTGGACGAGCACATCGCCAATGTGGAGGCGCAGATCGCGGGGCTTGAACACCTCAAGGCCGAGCTCATGGCCCTGCGCGACGCCTCGGCCCACGGGCCGGGCTGCGGAGCCGGCTGCGGCATCCTCGCGAGCCTCAGCGCCGCCGATTCCTGCCCGTATTGTGAAGACCTTCGTTGCAGAACCGCGGACAGGGACGAAAGCCCCGCGCCGCTTGCCAAGCCCCGCGCTTTTAAGTAGCATCTCTCCCTTGCGCGGCCGCGCGGGCTTTCGTCCGCCAACCGCACGCGCCAAATGCGCCCAGCGCGAGGACAGCCATGCAGACAACGCACTTCATCTGGTTCGACGGCAAGCTGGTTCCCTGGGATCAGGCCCAGGTTCACGTGCTCACCCACTCCTTGCACTACGGGAGCGCCATTTTTGAGGGCATCCGCGCCTATGCCTGCGTGGACGGCACCTCGGCGGTCTTCCGCCTGGGCGACCACTGCAAGCGCATGCTCAATTCCGCCAAGATCCTGCGCATGAAGCTGCCCTACACCGCCGACCAGCTGGCCGACGCCTGTATCGAAACCCTCGTCGCCAACAAGCTGCCCGCGGGCTATATCCGGCCGCTCTCCTTCGTGGGCTACGGCGAGATGGGCGTCTACCCGGGCAACAATCCCATCCAGACCATCATCGCCGTGTGGCCCTGGGGCGCCTATCTCGGCCCCGAGGCGCTGGAAAAGGGCATCTGCATCAAGACGAGCAGCTTCGCCAGGAGCCATGTGAACACGAGCATGTCCAAGGCCAAGGCCGCGGGCAACTACATCAACTCCATCCTCGCCAAGATCGAGGCCAAGGAGGACGGCTACGACGAGGCCGTCATGCTCGACACCAACGGCTTCGTCTCCGAAGCCACGGGCGAGAACATCTTCATCGTGCGCGACGGCATCATCAAGACCACGCCGCTCACCTCCATCCTCGGCGGCATCACGCGCAATTCCGTCATCACCGTGGCGCGCGACATGGGTTACACCGTGAAGGAAGAGCAGTTCACCCGCGACGAGCTCTACACCGCGGACGAGGCCTTCTTCACCGGCACGGCCGCGGAGATCACGCCCATCCGCGAGGTGGACCACCGCCAGATCGGCGAGGGCCACGCCGGCCCCGTGACCAAGCGCCTCCAGAAGGAGTTTTTCGCCATCGCCACCGGCGAGAACCCGAAATACGCCGACTGGCTGACGCATTACACGTTCTAGGCAGGCCGGTGAGCCCGGCGGAGCGGCATGAAGCACCTTTCGCTCGCGGCGCGCTACCGTCCGCAGACCTTCGCCGAAGTGGCCGGCCAGGAGATGGTCGTGGCCGCGCTGTCGCGCGCCGCTGAACGCGACAGCCCGGCCCCGGCCTATCTTTTGAGCGGCACCCGGGGCGTCGGCAAGACCACCATCGCCCGCATCTTCGCCAAGGCGCTCAACTGCGAGCACGCCCCGGCGGCCGAACCGTGCAACGAGTGCGCCCAGTGCCGCAAGATAGCGGCCGGCTCCCATGTGGACGTGACCGAGATCGACGGCGCCTCCAACAACAGCGTGGAGGACGCCCGCGCCCTCAGGGAGCATATCGGCTACGCGCCCATGGACGGCCGCTACAAGGTCTTCATCATCGACGAGGCGCACATGCTCTCGCGCAGCGCCTTCAACGCGCTCTTAAAGACGCTGGAGGAGCCGCCAGAGCGCGTGGTCTTTATCTTCGCCACCACCGAGGCCCACAAGTTCCCCGTCACCATCGTCAGCCGCTGCCAGCACTTCGTCTTCCGCCACCTTGGGGAGGACGCGCTCGCCGCCCATCTCGTGCGCACCCTCAATGCCGAGGGCCGCGGCTATGAGGACGCGGCCGTGCGCCTCATCGCAAGGCGCGCCGCGGGCAGCGTGCGCGACGCCATGTCCCTGCTCGACCAGACGCTGGCCCTCGGCGCCGCCACGCTGGACGCGGAGACCACCCGCCAGGTGCTCGGCCTCGCCGGGCAGGAGCTTTTCACCCGGCTCTTCGGCGCGCTTGCGACGCAGGATTGCGCCGCAGCCACGGACACGAGCCGCCACCTGCTGCGCGAGGGCGTGGACATCGGCTTCTTCCTGCGCGAGCTCGCCGGTCACTGGCGTAACCTCTTCCTGCTCAGGCAGGGCGGCGGCGCGGCGCTTAGCGCGCTGGCCCTCCCGGAGGACGAGGCCGCGTGGCTCAAGGCCATGGCGGAGCGCTTTTCGGCCCCGCACCTCCATGCCGCCTGGCAGATGACCCTCGACGCGCAGCGCGGCATCACCCAGAGCCCGGAACCCGGGGCCGCGCTGGAGCTGTTGCTGCTCAACCTGGCCCTTTTGCCGCGCCTTTTGCCGCTGGAAAAGCTGGACAGCCTCGGGGGCGCCATAGCGGAGCCGGTGCGCCCGGCGGCTCCCGGCGAGCACCCGCCGCGGGTAGAGCCGGCGAAGCCTGCACCGGCACAGGCTCCGGCCCCGGAAATGAAAGCCCCGCAAGCGGAAGAAGCGCCCGCGCCCGTGCAGGAAGCGGAGCCTCAGAGGGCGGAGTCCGGGCACGCCGAGGCCGCCGCACCCGTCGAGCCCCACCGGGAGCCCATGGAAAAGCCTGCCCCGGCCGCTGCTGCATCCACTGGAGCGCCCGAGGCCGAAGCAGCCGCACCCGGCAACGCGCCCGAGCCGGTGCAGCCAGCCCCCAATTTTCAGCCGGACTGGGCCTCGTTCTGCGCCTTCTGCACCACCGAGCACGAGGCCGGGCGCCCCGCGCCCCCGCTCCACGCCCTGCGCGGCCTCGAGGTGGACTGGCGCCCCGGGGCGCTCACCCTGCATGCGCCCGCGCGCGCCCTCGTGCACCAGCTGGAAAAGCACCGCCCGGCGCTGGAAGCGGCCCTCGCCGGCTATTGCGGCGGCGCGGCGCCTGAGCTCGACATCGTGGCCCCCAAGGCGCGCCGCAGCCAGGGCGAACTCATCGCCGAATTTTCCCGGCGCCCCGAGCTCCAGCACTGCTTCGAGCTTTTGGGCGCGGAAATCGACCATTGCACGGAAGCGGGCGCCCCGGCCGGCCCCCGCAACGCCAAACCCTAACGATAACGCGCCCACGGGCGCGAGGAGACCCCCATGCGCAACATGAACGACATCCTGCGCCAGGCCCAGGTCATGCAGAACAAGCTCGCCAAGCTCCAGCAGGAGATGGCCGAGCGCACCTACGAGGCCGCCAGCGGCGGCGGCATGGTCAAGGCCGAGGTTTCCGGCAAGCAGGAGCTGCGCAAGCTCACCATCGACCCCAAGGCCCTTGAGGGCGGCGATGTGGAGATGCTGCAGGACCTCATCCTCGCCGCGGTCAACGAGGCCTCGCGCATTGCCCGCGAAAGCATGGAGCGCGAGATGAACGCCATTTCCGGGGGCATCAAGTTGCCCGGCATGTTCTAGGCCATGCCGGCCCGCGTTCCCGAGCCGCTCAGGGTGCTCGTCGAGCAGATGGCGCGCCTGCCGGGCCTCGGCCCCAAGTCCGCCATGCGGGTGGCCATGACCCTGCTCAAGTGGCCCGAGGCCGAGACGCGCCGCCTCGGGCAGAATATCCACGGCCTGCGCGACAGCCTGCATCTTTGCGGGCGCTGCGGGGGCCTCTCAGCCACCGACCCCTGCGCCATCTGCGCCGACGCCGCCCGCAGCCGCGACACCCTCTGCCTCGTCACCGAGTGGGACAGCATGCTCACTCTGGAAGAAGGCGGTTTTTATCGCGGGCAGTACCTCATCCTCGGCGGGCTCCTCGGCCCGCAGGAGGGCGCGCCGGATCTCGAGCGCCTGGAGCGGCGCCTCGCGGAGGGCGAGATAGCCGAGCTCATCCTCGCTCTTGGCGCCACTGTTGAGGCGGAAAATACCGCGGCCTATGTGCGCGAGATGGTGCGCCGGCGCTTCCCTTCCTTGCGCGTGTCGCGCCTTGCGCAGGGCATCCCCCTGGGCGCCGAGGTCAAGTACATGGACCGCGAGACGCTGCGCCAGTCCCTGCGCTTCCGGCAGGAGCTGTAAGCAGCCTGCCGGCCGCTTCTCCCATGTGGGGAGGGCGCCGCCCCCTCCCCTTTTTTCTTGCAAAAAGCCCCGTTCCATATAAAGTTTCTCCGCCACATACCGAACAGAAGTGCAGATTCCGCCATGCGGCGCGGCTTTCCCGCCGCCGGGCGCCCTTTCAGCCCAGCAGCTTTTGGAAAGGACACAGCCATGAGCAATTCACTCAGCTCCAAACAGGTGCTTATCTTCCTCTGCTTCCTGGTGCTCGCGTGCCTCGCCTGCATCGTGAGCATCAGCATGTCATCGGGCGCCTCCGCCTGGAGCGCGGCGCTCCCCGGCATCGGCGCGGCCATCGTGCTCGCTATCATCGGGGCCGTCCTCATTTCCAAAAGCACGGGCAATTTGCCGAAGATCGCGGAATACGCCGAGGCCGCCGCGCAGGGCAAGGCCGTGCCCCAGCTCGACCCGGCCGCCTGCGGCAGCCTCGCCCCGCTGGCCCGCGGCGTGGTGGGCATGCGCCAGCGCTCGCTCGATCGCACGCACTGGTACGAGAGCATCCTCAACGGCCTGCCCTGGGCCATCGCCGTCACCGACCCGGACATGAACTGGACCTTCTGCAACACGGCCTCGCTCAAGTCCATGGGCAAGACCTCCATGGACGAGGTCATGGGCAAGCACTGCTCCGCCAAGGGCGGCAACATCTGCAACACTCCCAACTGCGGTATCGAGCAGCTGCGCAAGGGCAACCACCGCGTCATCAACCACATGCCCAACGGCAAGACCATGCAGATTATCCTCGAATACCTGCATGACGCGAGCGGCAAGGTCATCGGCCATCTCGAGGTGGGCGAGGACATCACCGAGCGCATCGCCCTCGAGAAGCGCAGCAAGCAGGCCGCGGCCGAGGCGCGCACCCACATGGTCACGCAGCTCGAAGGCGTGGTCAGCGGCATCGACAAGGGCGCCGAAAGCCTCAACGTGGCCCTGAACGAAGTGCGCAACCAGGCGCAGGAAGCGGCCGCCCGCCTCTCCGAATCCGCCACGGCCATGAAC
>CAMWVJ010000088.1 GCA_947177645.1 uncultured Desulfovibrio sp. | reverse complement strand
CTACCCCGAGGCGGTCGCCTACATCACCTCCGCCGCGCTGGAAGGCGCGCGCGAGGGCAAGACCGTTGAGGAGGTCATGCACGATTCCGCGCAGGTGCTCAAGAAGGAACAGGTCATGGAAGGCGTGGCCGACATGATCACCCTGCTCCAGGTGGAGGCCGTGTTCACCGACGGCTCCAGGCTCGTTTCCATCCATCAACCGATCAAGTAGAGGGTGTTGACGTGGCAGATTCCAAAACCCAGACGTATTCGACCCCGCAGGGCGTCTTTGAAGGCACGCCCCCCATCGACTATCCCAAGACGCCGGGCTTCACGCCCAAGACCCCCTGCCCGGTGGGCGGCGTCATCCTTGCCGACGGCGACATCACCTACAATGCCCACCGCCGCACCGCCAAGGTGGTGGTGCACAACACGGGCGACCGCCCCGTGCAGGTGGGCAGCCATTTCCACTTCTTTGAAGTGAACCGCTACCTGCAGTTCGACCGCGCCGCGGCCTTCGGCAAGCATCTCAACATCCCGGCCACCACGGCCATCCGCTTCGAGCCCGGCGAGGAGAAGGAAGTGGAGCTCGTGGCCTTCGGCGGCAAGCGCCGCGTCATCGGCTTCAACGACCTCACCGACGGCTACACCGGCCTTGAGGACACGCCCACCTACTACCCGGTGCGCATCCGCGCGCTCAAGAAGATGGCGCTCATGGGCTTCAAGTCGGTCTCTGAGTCCGAGGCCGAATCCGAAGTGAACGAGGCCGAGCTTTCAGCCAAGGCCAAGGGGGGGAAGTAAGCAATGGCAGTCATTTCCAGAAAACAGAATAACGACCTTTTCGGCCCCACCACGGGCGACAAGATCCGCCTCGGCAACACCGACCTTTATGTGGAGATCGAGAAGGATCTGCGCGTCTACGGCGACGAGACGGTCTACGGCGGCGGCAAGACCCTGCGCGACGGCATGGGCACGGCCAATGAAATCACCACCAAGGGCGGCTCCCTCGACCTCGTGATCACCAACGTCACCGTCATCGACCCGGTGCTCGGCGTCATCAAGGCCGACGTGGGCGTGAAGGACGGCAAGATCGCGGGTATCGGCAAGGCCGGCAACCCCAACGTCATGGACGGCGTGACTCCGAGCCTCTGCACCGGCCCCTCCACGGACGCCATCTCGGGCGAGCACTGCATCCTCACGGCCGCGGCCATCGACGGCCACGTGCACATGGTGGCCCCGCAGCAGGCCTACAACTGCCTCTCCAACGGCATCACCACCCTCATTGGCGGCGGCATCGGCCCCACGGACGGCTCCAACGGCACCACCATCACCTCCGGCGTGTGGAACGTGGAGAAGATGCTCGAGGCCTCCGAGGGCCTGCCCATCAACATGGGCTTCCTCGGCAAGGGCAATTCCAGCGTGAAGGACACCCTGGAAGAGCAGATCGTGGCCGGCTGCTGCGGCTTCAAGGTCCACGAGGACTGGGGCTCCACTTGCGCCGCCATCCGCAAGGCGCTCTCCGTGGCCGAGCGCATGGACGTGCAGGTCGCCATCCACACCGACACGCTCAATGAAAACGGCTATGTGGAAGACTCAATCGCCGCCATCGACGGCCGCGCCATCCACACCTACCACACCGAAGGCGCGGGCGGCGGCCATGCCCCCGACCTTCTGAAAGTGGCCTCCATGGCCAACGTGCTTCCGTCCTCCACCAACCCGACCCTGCCCTTCGGCATCAACTCGGAGGCGGAACTCTTTGACATGATCATGGTCTGCCACAACCTGAACCCGGGCATCCCCTCGGACGTGGCCTTCGCCGAAAGCCGCGTGCGCCCGGAGACGCAGGCCGCCGAAAACGTGTTCCACGACCTCGGCATCATCTCCATGGTGTCGTCTGACTCGCAGGCCATGGGCCGCGTGGGCGAGTCCTTCATGCGCGCCTTCCAGATGGCCTCCTACATGAAGCAGGTGCGCGGCAAGCTCCCCGAAGACAGCGACAGCAACGACAACTTCCGCGTGCTGCGCTATCTCGCCAAGGTGACCATCAACCCGGCCATCACCTACGGCTTCAGCGACCTCTTGGGCTCCATCGAAGTGGGCAAGATGGCCGACCTCGTGCTCTGGGAGCCGGCCTTCTTCGCCACCAAGCCCAAGCTCGTCATCAAGGGCGGCCTCATCAACTGGGCCAACATGGGCGATTGCAACGCCTCCCTGCCCACGCCGCAGCCCAAGATCATGCGGCCCATGTATGGCAGCTTCGGCAAGGCCATGCCCCGCACCTGCGTGCGCTTCACCTCGCAGGCGGCCATGGAGTCCGGCCTCGCCGACAGGCTCCGCACCGACAATATCCTCTACCCGGTGCGCCGCTGCCGCCAGATCGGCAAGGCCGACATGGTGCGCAATGGCGCCATGCCGCAGATCGAGATCGATCCCGAGACCTTCAAGGTCTATGTGAACGGCACCCTGGCCACGGTTCCGCCGGCCAAGGAACTGTCGCTCGCGCAGCTCTACTGGTTCAGTTAGGCCATTTTGGGCGGAGGCGCCCTCTGGGGCGCCTCCCGGCCTGTTCTCGGGGGGCGCCCCGGCGTCCCCCTAACCTCTTAAACGCGGTAACTCATGGAAATCTGCACCCGCATCCTCGGCAACCTGCACGACCCCGAGTGGAAAGAGCGCCTTGACGCGCTCGACATCGAATATATCCCGCTGGACCAGTGGACGGCCCAGAAATCGCGCTTTCTCGCCACAAGCGAGCGCGGCACGGAATATCCCATCGCGCTTGCGCGCCAGTCGCAGGTGGTGGACGGCGACATCGTATTTTATGACGCCGACAAGGGCCATGTGGCGGCGCTGAAGCTCGACCTCAACCCGGTGCTCGTGCTCGACCTTTCTTCGCTCGTTGGCGAAAGCCCCGAGACCATCATCCGCCGCAGCCTCGAGCTCGGGCACGCCATCGGCAACCAGCACTGGCCGGCCGTCGTCAAGGGCACGAAGATCTATGTGCCGCTGACCGTGGACAAGAAGGTCATGCTCTCGGTCATGGATACCCATCACCTCGAGGGCGTGAGCTACGAATTTCAGCCCGGCCGGGAGGTCATCCCCTACATGGCGCCGCACGAGATCCGCCGGCTCTTCGGCGGGGCCTCGCACGGGAGCCATGAACATGCGCATGGCCACGCGCACGGGCATGACCATGCCCACCCGCATGACCATCACCATGAGCACGGGCATGACCACGGCCATGACCACCACCACGGGCACCACCATGAGCACTGAGGCCCCAGCCGCGCCCGCCGAAGCCGGCGCGCCTTCCCCAGCCGGCGCGCCTTCCATGGCCGGCCTGTTCCGGCTCATCCAGATGACGGACTCCGCCTTCCCGGTGGGGACTTTTTCCTTTTCCAACGGCCTCGAGACCGCGGCGCATCTCGGCATCGTGCCCGATGCCGCCACCTTGCGGGAATATGCGCGCTCGGTGGCCACGCAGGCCGCGTTCAGCGACGGCGTGGCCGCCTTGCTCGCCTTCCGCGCCGCCCGCAAGGGGGACTATGACGCCGTTTGCGCGGCCGACCGCGACCTTTTGCTCTTCAAGATGAATGACGAGGCCCGGCTCATGCTCTGCCGCATGGGCAAGAAGTTCGCGGAGCTCGGCCTGCGCCGCCACGGCGAGGAGAGCCTCTTCGGCCGCTGGCTCGCCGACATCGAGGCCGGCGTGACACCCGGCACCTTCCCTGTGGCGCAGGGCATCGCCTTCGCTCTGGACGGGCTTGACGAAAAGGCGCTCTATGTGTCGCACCAGTATGGCGTCATCAACATGGTGCTCTCCGCGGCGCTGCGCCTCGTGCGCGTTTCGCACTACGACACGCAGCAGATACTCGCCGAGCTGGGCGGCGAGGTGGAAGCCATGTATGAAAAAGCCCGCAACATGGGCTTTGAGAACATGAACGCCTTTGTTCCCGAGATGGATATCCTTGCTTCGCTGCACGAAAAGGGCAGCATGCGCATGTTCATGAACTGAGCCTGACGGCACAAACGCTTGCGAGGACATATGTCAACGTGCAGGATCGGCGTCGGCGGCCCGGTGGGCAGCGGCAAGACCGCGCTCATCGAGGCCATCACCCCCCGCCTCATGGAGCGCGGCATGAACGTGCTCATCATCACCAACGACATTGTCACCACTGAGGACGCCAAGCACGTGCGCAAGACGCTCAAGGGCATCCTCATGGAAGACCGCATCATCGGCGTGGAGACCGGCGCCTGCCCGCACACGGCCGTGCGCGAGGACCCCTCCATGAACATCGCCGCCGTGGAGGAGATGGAGGCCAAGTTCCCGGATGCGGACGTGGTGCTCATCGAGTCCGGCGGGGACAATCTCACCCTCACCTTCAGCCCGGCCCTGGTGGACTTTTTCATCTACGTCATCGATGTGGCTGCGGGCGACAAGATCCCGCGCAAGGACGGCCCGGGCATCTCGCAGAGCGACATCCTCGTCATCAACAAGACGGACTTGGCGCCCTACGTCGGCGCCTCGCTCGAGGTGATGGACCACGACAGCAAGCTCATGCGGCCGGGCAAGCCCTTTGTGTTCACCAATTCGCTCACCGGGGAGGGCATCGACGAGCTGGTCTCGCTGATCTTCAAGATGGCGCTCTTCGACAAGGTTGGGGGGAACTGAGCCCCATGGCGCAGCTTCACTATTCCGACGCCCCCAAGGTCGACTTCGACGCCATGCCGGAGCTTTCGGGCTTCACCGAGCAGCCCCAGGCCATGTATGTGGGCTGCCCGGGCAAGCACGGCTATCTCAACCTGGGGTTTGAGAAAAACCGGGAGGGCAAGTCCATCCTGCGCGAGCTCGACCGCCGGGCGCCGCTCATCGTGCAGCGGGAGCTTTACTTTGATGAAGAGCTGCCGGAGATGCCCTGCGTCTATATCCTCTCCTCGGGCGGCCCCAATGTGGACGGCGACCGCTATGTGCAGAACTTTGTGCTGAAGCAGGGCGCCATGGCCTTTATCAGCACGGGCGCTGCCACCAAGCTCGCCGAGATGACGAGCAACTATTCCGCCATGCGCCAGACCATCACCCTGGAGGCGGATGCGTATCTCGAATATTTGCCCGAACCCATCATCCCCTGCTGCCACACGCGCTATATCTCGGATACGGACATCATCGTGGACCCGACCGCGGCCATGTTCTATTCCGAGATCTATATGCCGGGGCGGAAATACTACAAGGAAGGCGAGATCTTCCAGTATGACGTGCTCTCGGTGTGCGCGCACGCGAAAAGGCCGGACGGCACGCCGCTCTTCAGGGAGAAATTCGTCATCGACCCGCGCGCCGGGCTTTTGCGCGACGTGGGCGTGATGCACGGCTATGACGTGTTCGCCAATGTCATCGTGCTCGCCCCCGAGGCGCAAGCGGAAAAGGTCTATGCGGCCACCGAACCCTTCATCGACGCGGAAAGGCGCCTCGCCTCGGGCGTGACGCATCTTCCCAACGGGGCCGGGCTGCTGTTCAAGGGCCTCGGCATGGAGCCGGGGCCGGTGAAGGCTGTGGTGAGAGAGTTTTGTTCCACCGTCCGCCAGGCGGTGAAGGGGCATCCGTTGCCCAAAGAATTTCCCTGGCGCTGAGAAGATAGAGAGAGGAGAAAAGGATATGGCGACGACTGACCAGCCCCGCACCTATGTGTTTTCGTTTCAGGGCGCTGTGCGCGACCTTCTGCGCGGCTCCGGGCAGGTGATGTTCCAGCAGAGCGCCTGGACGGGCCTGCTCTTTCTCGCGGGCATCTTCTGGGGCGCGTACAACGCGGGCGCGCCGCAGGTGGCCTGGGGCTCGGTGGTGGGCCTCATCGCCAGCAGCTTCGCGGGCTGGATCATCGGCGAATATCCCGAGGACGGGCAGGACGGCCTCTGGGGC
>CAMWVJ010000087.1 GCA_947177645.1 uncultured Desulfovibrio sp. | reverse complement strand
TTTTTCTCTGACGCAGCCAGCAGCAAAAAGGCTGTTTTTGACGGATAATTTCGGCATTACAGGTGCAGCACAGGCCCACCGCCAGCACAACAGCCTCCCATGGCTTTCTTCGCGCTCCCCTGCTTCAGCGTGTCCCGCGGCCTAAGGCTCGCCGGCCACGTCGGCGGCAAGGGCCGCGCCGAGTTCGCGGGCGCGGCGGCAGTCGATGGGGAATTCCATCTCGCGCTGCCGGGCCTTCTCGGCCTCGGAAAAGACCTCCATCTTGTACTTGGAATAGTCCTTGAACTGGTAGGTGTCGCACACATAGAGCTTGCGCGGCTCATGCCCGAAGCAGCGGCCCACGAAGGATTCCATGGGCGCCAGCCGCTCGGGATACTGCATGCGCTCCATGCGGTCGTGCGGCACGTTCATGGTGTAGACAAAGGCCGTGCGCAGCTTCTTGGGCGCGAGCGAACTGTAATCCTTGTCATAGACGAAGAGCGGGAAGAGCAGGCGCTCGAGGAAGCAGCGCATCATGCCCGTGATGTCGCTGAAATAGATGGGAGAAGCGATGACGAGCGCGTCCGCCTGCAGGATGTTGGGGAGCAGGGGCCCGAGCTGGTCCTTGACGGCGCAGCGGCCATAGGAAGGCCCGCCCAGGCGCTTGCACTCGAAACAGCTCACACAGCCCTTGTAACTCAAGCTGTAGAGGTCGATCTTTTCCGTGAGCGCGTCGTCCCGGCTTTCGGCAAAGCCGTCGAGCACATTCTGGAGGATGGTGCCCGTGTTCCAGTTGCTGCGCGGGCTGCCGTTGATGCCATAGATCTGCATGTCTGCCTCCTTGGGATGATGGCGGCCTCCAGTATCCCCGTAAACTGGCCCGCTGTAAAGGGCGCGAGCCCGCCCCGCGCCCCTCCTCTTCGGGCGCGCACTTGCGGCTTGACCGCGGGGCCTCCACAACGTAAAAAAGGCTGTTTGCCCACCTGCGCGGCGGCTTCGGGCGCCCGCGCATTCCTCATCGCAGGAGAATCCATGCCCAAGCGTACGGACCTTCACAAGATCCTCGTCATCGGCGCGGGCCCGATCATCATCGGCCAGGGCTGCGAGTTCGACTATTCCGGCTCGCAGGCCGTCAAGGCCCTCAAGGAGGAGGGGTACGAGGTCGTCCTCGTCAACTCCAACCCGGCCACCATCATGACCGACCCGCAAATGGCCGACGCCACCTATGTGGAACCCATCGAGCACGACACGCTCGCCGCGGTCATCCGCAAGGAGCGGCCGGACGCGCTGCTCCCCACCCTCGGCGGGCAGACGGCATTGAACGCCGCTCTTGAGCTGTTCAAGAGCGGCGTTTTGGCGGAATACGGGGTGGAGATCATCGGCGCGCGCGCCGAGGTCATCGAAAAGGCCGAGAGCCGCGAGCTCTTCAGCAAGGCCATGGAAAATATCGGCCTCAAGATGCCGGCCAGCGGCATCGCGCACACCATGGACGAGGTGCGTGAGCTCGGCAACACCCTGCCCTTCCCGCTCATCGTGCGCCCGGCCTTCACCCTCGGCGGCACGGGCGGCGGCGTGGCCTACAACATGGAGGACCTGGAGGTCATCGCGGCGCGCGGCCTTTCCGCCAGCCCGACCTCCGAGGTCATGATCGAGCAGAGCGTGCTCGGCTGGAAAGAGATCGAGATGGAGGTCATGCGCGACAAGAAGGACAACTGCGTCGTCATCTGCTCCATCGAAAATTTCGACCCCATGGGCGTGCACACGGGCGACTCCATCACCGTGGCCCCGGTGCAGACCCTCTCCGACGCCGAATACCAGAAGGTGCGCGACGCCTCCATCGCCATCATGCGCGAGATCGGCGTGGAAACGGGCGGCAGCAATGTGCAGTTCGGCATCAATCCCGTGGACGGCGACATGGTGGTCATCGAGATGAACCCCCGCGTCTCGCGCTCCTCGGCCTTGGCCTCCAAGGCCACGGGCTTCCCCATCGCCAAGATCGCGGCCAAGCTCGCCGTGGGCTACACGCTGGACGAGCTCGCCAACGACATCACCCGCGAAACCGTGGCGAGCTTCGAGCCGGCCATCGACTACGTGGTGCTCAAGGTGCCGCGCTTCACCTTTGAGAAGTTCCCCGGCGCCAAGGACGAGCTCACCACCTCCATGAAGAGCGTGGGCGAGGCCATGAGCATCGGCCGCACCTTCAAGGAGGCGCTGCAAAAAGGCCTGCGCTCCATGGAAATCGGCGCCCCGGGCCTTGGCTGGAACTTCCGCGCCGAGCTCCCCCCGGTGGACGAGATCATGGAGAAGCTGCGCACCCCCAATTCGCGCCGCATCTTCTATCTGCGCCAGGCGCTCCTCGCCGGCGTGAGCGAGGAGGACATCTTCGCCGCCTCGGCCATCGACCCGTGGTTCATCCGCCAGCTCAAGGATATTGTCGACATGGAGGCCAGGATACGCGATTTCGGCCTCGCCAACGACATGACCCCGGGCAACCCGGAGCTTGCCGAAATTCTTCGGCTCGCCAAGGAATACGGCTTTTCCGACCGCCAGCTCGCCGAAATGTGGAAGCGCCCGGAGGCGGACATCCGCCGCTTGCGCAAGGATTTCGGCATCCTGCCTACCTATTACCTCGTGGACACCTGCGCGGCCGAGTTCGAGGCCTACACGCCCTATTTTTACTCCACCTACGAGACCGGTGACGAGATGCAGGTGAGCGACCGCCGCAAGGTGCTCATCCTCGGCGGCGGCCCCAACCGCATCGGCCAGGGCATCGAGTTCGACTACTGCTGCTGTCACGCCTCCTTCGCGCTGCGCGACGCGGGCATCATGGCCATCATGGTCAATTCCAATCCCGAGACCGTCTCCACGGACTATGACACGTCCGACCGGCTCTATTTCGAGCCGCTGACTTTCGAGGACGTGATGAACATCGTGGAGAAGGAAAAGCCCGAGGGCGTCATCGTGCAGTTCGGCGGCCAGACGCCGCTGAACCTGGCCGTGCCGCTCATGCGCGCGGGCGTGCCCATCCTCGGCACCTCGCCGGACGCCATCGACCGCGCCGAGGACCGCGAGCGCTTCCAGGCGCTCATCGAAAAGCTCGGGCTGCTCCAGCCGCCCAACGGCACGGCCATGGACCTCGAGCAGGCGCTGGAAGTGGCCGAGCGCATCACCTACCCTGTGGTCGTGCGCCCGAGCTATGTGCTCGGCGGCCGGGCCATGGCCGTGGTCTATGACGCCGCGGAACTCACCGACTATTTCCGCGAGCAGGTGCCGGAAAAGCCCGAGCACCCCATCCTCATCGACAAGTTCCTCGAGCACGCCATCGAGGTGGACGTGGACGCCCTCTCGGACGGCAACGAGGTCTATGTTGCCGGCATCATGGAGCATATCGAGGAGGCCGGCATCCACTCGGGCGACTCGGCCTGCGTGCTCCCCTCCTTCTCGCTCTCTTACGACCATGTGGCTAACATCGCCGCCCAGGCCGAGGCGCTGGCCCGCGAGCTCAAGGTGGTGGGCCTCATGAACATCCAGTTCGCCATCAAGGGGGACGACATCTATATTCTGGAGGTCAATCCCCGCGCCTCGCGCACCGCGCCCTTCGTCTCCAAGGCCACGGGCGTGCCGCTGCCCTATCTCGCCACGCAGGTCATGCTCGGGAAGACCCTGGACGAGCTCGACCCCTGGAGCCTCCGGCGCGGCGGCTTCACCTGCGTCAAGGAAGCGGTGATGCCCTTCCAGCGCTTCCCGGGGGTGGACATCATCCTCGGGCCCGAAATGCACTCCACGGGCGAGGTCATGGGCATGGGCGCGGACTTCGCCGAGGCCTTCCTCAAGAGCCAGATAGCGGCCGGGCAGCGGCCCCCGCGCTCGGGCAAGGTGTTCCTCTCGGTCAATGACCGCGACAAGCCCTATGTGGCCGATGTGGCGGCGCTTTTCGCGGACCTCGGCTTCCACCTGCTCGCCACGCGCGGCACCGCGAAAGTGCTGCGCGAGCGCGGCCTTGAGGTGGAGGAAGTGCGCAAGGTCTACGAAGGGCGCCCCAATATCGTGGACCTCATCATCAACCACGAGGTCGCGCTCGTCATCAACACGGCCTCGGGCAAGAACACGGCCAAGGATTCCAAGGCCATCCGGCGCGCGGCCCTGACCTGGAAGGTGCCCTACTGCACCACCCTCGCCGCGGCCCGGGCCACGGCCACGGCGCTCGCCGCCGGCCGTGACGTGACCCATGTGGAAACCCTTCAGGAATACTATGCGCGGGATGCGCGGGGGCAGGAATGAAAGCGGTCCTGGTGCTGGAAGACGGTTTCGCGCTGGAGGGGCAGTCCTTCACGGGCGATTTTGAGACGGGCGGTGAGGTCATCTTCACCACGGGCATGACCGGCTATCAGGAGGTGTTGACCGACCCCTCCTATACCGGCCAGATGGTCTGCATGACCTACCCGCTCATGGGCAATTACGGCATCACCGCCGAAGATATGGAATCCGCCGGCATCCACGCCGAGGCCTTCCTCGTCAAGGAATGCTGCAAAGAGCCCTCCAACTGGCGCTCCACCATGTCCCTGCCGGACTTTCTCATGAAGCACGGCACGCCGGGCGTGGAGGGGCTGGATACGCGCGCGCTCACGCGGCACTTGCGCCTGAACGGCGCCATGCGCGGCATCATCTCCACGCGCGAGAAAGACAAGGAGGCCCTGCGCCAAAAGGCGCTCGGCCTGCCCACCATGAAGGGCCGCAACCTCGTGCCGCGCGTGGCCGCCACCGAGCCCTATGCCTGGTATGACAACGCGCCGCAACCGGCGAGCCTCGGGCCCGACGGCTCCTATGCCTGGCGCGGCACGGGGCTGCCGCTCATCGTCTATGACTACGGCATCAAGTGGAACATCCTGCGGCACCTCGTGGCCGCGGGTTTCGAGCCGCTGGCCGTGCCGCCGGGCTTTAGCCCCCAGGCCGTGCGGGCCACGGGAGCGCGGGCGGTCTTTCTCTCCAATGGGCCCGGCGACCCGGCCACGCTCGGCGAGGAGATCGGCATCGTGCGCGAGCTCTGCCGCGACATGCCGGTGACGGGCATCTGCCTCGGGCACCAGATCATCGGCCACGCGCTGGGCGCGCATACGGAAAAGCTCAAGTTCGGGCACCACGGCTGCAATCACCCGGTCAAGGACCTGACCACGGGCAAGATCGAGATCTCGTCGCAGAACCACGGCTTCCATGTGGTGTTGGACGGCGTGGCCGACGTGGAGGCGACCCACGTCAACCTCAACGACCACACCCTCGAGGGCCTGCGGCACAAAAAGCTCCCCATCATGAGCCTGCAATACCACCCCGAGGCCGCGGCCGGCCCGCGTGACGGCAACCACCTTTTCCACCGCTTCCGGGAGATGATCGGCAAGGCCACGGGCAACTGAGGCACCGCCCCCCGGCACCGGGCCAAGGGCCGGGGCTTTACAGCCGCCGCCGGCATGGTCTAGACTTCGGTCTCACGGAAAGCGCATCGACATTCCGCATACAAGCGGCAACCCCACGGGGTTGCCGCTTGCTTTGCGCTACAGAAAATACGGGCGCCGGCTTGCGGGCCGGGCGCCCTCAACCTTTGCGAGGCAAGCATGGATGTTTTCGACCAGGCCACGGAACTGGAACGCATGGACAGGGAATCCGCCCTGGTGCGGGCGCGCGCGTCCATGGACCGGGGCGGCCCGGAATGGATAGACGGCGTGGCCTGCTGCCGGGAGTGCGGCGAGCCCATCCCGCAGAAAAGGCTGGACGCGCTGCCCGGAGTGGGCCTGTGCCGCGCCTGCCAGGAGGAGCGCGAACAGGGGATGCACTAGGGCGAGGGCAGGTCCCCGCACGCGAGGCTGGGAGCGTCCTGCGTCGCCCCCTAAAGGACTGCGCATTCCCGCCGCTAAGACGCGGAGAAGGAGTACCTCCATG
>CAMWVJ010000086.1 GCA_947177645.1 uncultured Desulfovibrio sp. | reverse complement strand
TGGCCCGGGCGCTTCAAGCCCCGCGCGCATGACCCCACGCGCCGGCCCATGGCCGCGCCGGAGCCGGAATTCTCCCCGGCAACGCATCCGGCCATGGATACGGAACGATTTGTGTAGAGCGACTTCAAAGGAGCATACAATGGATCTCCTGCTTTTCGGCGTCTACCCCTATGTGTGCCTGACGCTGTTCACGGCCGGGCTCATCTTCCGCTATGTGGCGACCCCGGGCGAATGGAACGCGCGCTCGAGCAACCTTTTTGCCAAAAAGTCGCTCGTGGCCGGCTCCTTCCTCTTCCATTACGCCATCATCTTCACCTTTTTCGGCCATGTGGTCGGGCTGCTGCTGCCGGTGGCGCTCTTGCGAATGGTGGGCTTCGCCGGCCAGGTGCATTTTGAGGTGGCGACCTTTTTCGGCAAGATCCTCGCGCCCTGCGTCTTCGCCGGGGCCGGCATCCTGCTTTTGCGGCGCCTTTGCAATCGCAATGTCTGGGCGAGCACCGTGCCCATGGACATCGTGGTGCTGCTGTTCATCCTGCTCCAGGCCTGCACCGGCGGCTACCAGGACTATACGGCGCACGAAAACGTGCTGCCCGTCATCGGCGCGTGGGCGCGCGGCGTCATCACCTGCCAGCCGGACCCGGCCCTCATGGCGCAGGTGCCGTGGTTCATGCAGCTGCATGTCATAAGCGGCCTCGCCATCTTCGCCATGGTGCCCTTCAGCAGGCTCGTCCACTTCTTCAGCCTGCCTGTGACGTGGTTCGCCCGGCCCTTCATCCTCTATCGGAGGCGCTATGAAAACCTCTGATACCGCCACTTTCGGCGGCCGCTTCCGGGCGCTCAACGAAAACCTGGCCTCGGCCAACTTCGCCATGGTCATGTCCACGGGCATCGTTTCCGTGGCGCTGCACCTTTTGGGCTTCCCGGACGGGGCCACGGCCCTGTTCTGGATCAACATCGCCATGTTCGTGGTGCTCTGGCCGCTCTATCTGCTCAAGCTCGTGCGCTTTCCGCGCCGCATGCTGGCCGATTTCTGCGGCCATGCCTCGGGGCCGGGCTTTTTGACCATCGTGGCCGGCACCTGCATCCTCGGCAACCAGTATGCCGTGCTCGCGCATAATATCGCGCTCGCGCACGCGCTCTTCTGGCTCGGCGTCTGCTGCTGGGTGTTCATCCTCTGGGGCGTGTTTTACGCCATCTTCACCGTGGAGGAAAAGCCGCCGCTCAGTAAGGGCATCAACGGCGCGTGGCTGGTGGCCACCGTGTCGACCCAGTCCATCGTCATCCTCGGCGCGACCATCGCCGACAAGGTGGGCTGGGACCTTGAAATCGCCTTTTTCCTCTTTTGCGCGCTCTTCCTCCTGGGCGTGATGCTCTACATCTTCGTCATCACGGTCATCTTCTTCCGCTTCTGCTTCGCGCAGATGGAGCCGGCCGAGCTCGACCCCACCTACTGGATCAACGCCGGCGCCGTGGCCATTTCCACGCTGGCCGGGGCCACGCTTATCCTCAAGAACGGCGCCTGCCCCATGCTTGACCACTTCATGCCCTACATCAAGGGAACGACGCTGCTCACCTGGGCCACGGCGTCGTGGTGGGTGCCCATGCTGCTCATGCTCGGCGTCTGGCGGCATGTGGTGCGCCGCTATCCCTTCACCTATGTGCCGGCCTTCTGGGGCATGGTCTTCCCCATGGGCATGTATACGGCCTGCACAGCCACCTTCTCCGAGGCGCTCCACTTTGGCTGGCTGATGGTCATCCCGCGCTGGTTCCTCTATGTGGCGCTCATCGCGTGGACAGCCACCTTCGTGGGCATGCTCGTTTCCCGGGCGCGCCTCCTGTTTGTGGGGCCGAAGCAGTCGTAAGCGGCAGGCGCCTCCATCGAGCGCAAGAGAGGGCGAGAGCAGCCCCAAGGGTATGGAGGGTTTGGGCGACATGACGCGCGGGGTGTGGGCATCGGCCGCCTGCTGTGAGGAACAGTTCCCAAGGCAGGCGCGCAGGCCCTACGCCCGCAGCCGGGATTGGTGCGGCAGTATCCGCGCACATCTTGACCGGCATTGACTGCACAAGCAGCAAGAAAAAGCCCCGGCACGCAGTTCTTGCGCGGTGTGCCGGGGCTTCCCGTCATGTGCGGGGTTGCTCAGACTGCGTGCTTACTTGTTTTTCTTGAGGAAGAACTTGAATTTTTCCGGCGTCACGCAAATAAAAAAATCGGCATTGTAGTCCGCGCAGGGGCGCCAATAATCAGGCTGAAGCGCGTAGCCCAGGCTGTCCAGAGAAGGGGATGCCTCGTCCGGCAGCACGTAGGAATGCAGGACTTTTTGCGAACGGTTCTCATATCGGGGGTTGTTCCCCAGATTGGTCTGCGAGATTTTCTCCAACATATCCCGCAGTTCCTGCGGGTCGCGCTCCGTAAATGTGAAGGGGATGATGTCGTCCTTTTCCTGCAGCAGGTCATCCGGCGAGGGCGTTATCCGCACACCCTTGGTGGTATTGTAGATAAGGGTCGGGAAAGCGTAGACGCCGATTTTTTTCCCGACCACGAAATCGAGGAGCGCGTTCATATCCGCGGCTGACTTTTGAAAGGCCGTGTCTTCCTTGCGCACTCCCTTGGCAAGCTGGCTGAAGGCTTCGGGCAGGGGCTCGGTCATGATAAAACTGCCCCCCCGGACGGTGTATCGGTCAGATGTGGGGAACAGCCATTTGATCTGCACATTTTCGGCTATTTCCGGGCTTTTGTTGATGGTGTTCCAGGTGGCGGGGCAACGCATGCCCCCGCTGATGTAGGCCGTCTTTCCGTTCCTGTCTTCGCCCTGTGTGTTGGTGATGAACCAGGGCAGGATGGCCTCGATCTCTTTGGCATCCTCTCCGGTCAGCAGCACGCCGGAGGCTGCGCGGGCGGGGGCGTCCATGGACAGGGTGAAGAGCAAGAGAGCCAGGATCACGCCAAGTTTACGCATGTTCTTCTCCTTTCATTGAGGGATAACTCCGAATGGTCCCGCGGATTCGATGACCAAGCGCCACGCAGGCCGGGTGCGGCGCCGGGCAGGTGATGCCGGCGGCCGCCCCTCCTTGGGCTCCGGGCCGTTGCCGGGCGCTGTGCCGCCCGCCTCACTTCCCCTGGCAGCCGGCGATGCGGAACACCTGTTCCGCGTCCACGCCCGCTTCTTTCAGTTCCGGGGGCGCGTTTTCGCTTTTTCCCAGTTTCGCGCACATATAGGTCTTGGCCTTGCGGCACAGGGGATCGCTGGAATAATAGGCCGCGCTCCTGCCATTGACGAACATCAGGATGAGGTTGTTGTCCTCATTGAGGGGCGTGTTCGTTATCACGTCGCCGCAGACCTCGTCCCCGGTTTTCGGGGCCGCGAACATGGGCGGTGCCGTCTCTTCCGGGATGTCCAGGCTGTTCCACAGGTCTTCCAGCTCCTTCAGGCGGGCGCGCATGGCCGCTTCATAGGCCTGGGCGGCGGGGATGCCCTGCTGTTGCAGCGCTTTTGCCTGCGCATCGAGGCCGGAGACGCGCCATTTTTCCTGTTCCGCCATGAGGGCCGTGCGGCGCTCGCCCTGAAGGTGCTTCAACAGTTGCTGGTAGAGCTTGTCCACCCGGTATCTGTCGATGGCGTATTGCACGGTGCCGCCCTTGCCGTTCTTGCCGATGCCGGCCCGGAGGATCTTGATGAGCGCGCTTGTCACGCTCCACGAGTCGCTGACCGTGCTCCCCACCGCGTCGAGGATCTCCGTTTCCGACTTGCCCTCGGAATGGGCCGCCTTGCCGGCGAGGCCGCCGACGATGATGTTTCGCAAGAGGCCCGCCTGCGCGCTCACGGCGGACAGGCAGAACAGGCACAAGAGGCAGACCAGCGCTGTGCAGGCGCGTTTTTTCATGGCTGTTTCCCAAAGCTGCGCCCCCTGCCATGCGGCCGGAAACGGGCGCGTGTTTGTCAATAATCCAGCGAGCCACGGGGCGCCTTGGGCGGCTCGGGTGCCTTCATGGCCGGGTCGAAGCGGGGCTTTTCCACCTCCATCTTCAGGGCCGGCGCCGGGGCGGCTGTCCCCGGCGGCGCCCCCGTGGGCGCCTGCCCCGCGCCGTCGTCCCCCGAGCAGCCGCCGAGCAGCAGGGCGGCGCAAAAGAGGCAGGCCGGCAGAAGCCTCATTTGGTCACCGTTTCCAGGCCCGCGGCATGGAGGCGCTCCATGAGGGCTTCCTGGCTGCCGCGCTTGCCATAGGAGGAGTACACGTTGTCGATGAACAGCACGGGGCCGCTGTTTTTGGCATTCTCCATGATCTCTTCCCGCTGCGCGGCCGGGAAGAAGCCGACATGGACTTTTGCCCGCTCCCTGGCGCGGCCGCCCGTCTTGATGAAGAAATCAATGACGCTGGGGAAGTAGCCCGGCTCCATGTTGGCCGCCTCGTAGAGCGCCTTGAGCTTTGCGCCGTCCAGCGGGATCTTCGTGGTCAGCAGCAGCACCTCCTCCGGGGCCACGGGCTTGGAGGTGAAGGTCGCCAGCAGGGATTTCACCCGGGCCTTGTCATCGGCGGACGCGGCCCTGAGGATGTGGGTCCAGAGCACGGGGAAATCGATGGCCACCGGCGCGGGCGTGGTGCCGTTCTTGAGCAGGGGCGTCTTGGGGCAGATGAGGGCGTTGCCGGCCAGCTTTTTCAGCACGGGCTCGGAAAGGCTCACGAAGGTTTCCGGCGTGAGGGTGAGGAGCGGCCGGATCTTGGGGTTTTCCGCCTCAAGGATGTCCACAAGGTCGGTCTCGAGCCTGGGGTCGTCCACGCAGGCTCCGGGCTCTCCCGGAGCCGCGGCCGAAGTGGCGGGGGCTGCTGCGGCCGGGGCCGCCTCGGGTTTGGCCTGCTCGATGCTGTCGAAGTTGGCCGCCTGCGCGCCAAAGGCCAGGAAGAGCAGGAAGGCGGGGAGCGCGATGAGTGCCTTGATCATGGGTTTCTCCTTCAGGTTAGCGCCGGATATAGTTTCGTGCCTCGACCATGGTGATCTGGAACTTCCCCATGGCATTGACCGCCCTTTCAAGGGCGTAGCCGGAATAGGGCACGAAGAGCAGCCCCTGCTCCCCCCGGGCCTCTGCCTTTGACCGCGCCTCTGCCAGCTCCTCGGGGGATGAGCTCCAGACGACGGTGGCCTTGCCTTGCGCCTTGCCGCCCAAGGCCGCGAAAATGTCGGCCAGGAAGACCGGGTTTGGCTGGGAAGAATTCCTGCCCTTCTGCACCAGGAACAGCGAGAGGGCTTCGTCCAGCCGTGCGAGGCTCTTCTGGTCGAACAGCGGGATGACCAGCAGGGAGAACACGGCCGCCGGCTCGAGCGGCTTTGCGGCCGCATGGTCGCGCAGGTAGAGGACATTGGCCCAGTCATCCATGAACACCGCCTCCTCCACCACGTCCCAGAGCACGGGGAAGTCGAGCTTGAGCACCGGCGGCAGCGCCGGCGCGCCGTCCATGACCGGGTTGCGGGGGCAGATGACGATGCTGTCCCCAAGTTGCGCGCGCACGGCGGGTTGCAGCCTGAAAAAGGTTTGCGGCGTGAGGTAGAAGGGCTTTTCCGGCAGGGTGCCCGCGGCCAGAAGCGCGGGCAGCTCGCCGAGGCGCGGGTCATCCTCGCAGGCGGCGAAGGCCGGGGCGCCCATGAGCAGGGCCAGAGCCAGCAGGGGGAGGAATTTTCGCATGTTGGGCCTCATGTTCAGCGCAGCAGGTAGTGCCGTTTCGCCTGGTCGTAGTCGAGCACCAGCGCCGGGAAGCGCCACTGGAGCCCGGGCCGGAGCCAGTAGCTGTCATCGGGGCGGAACAGGGCCGGCTCATCGGAGGGGATGAGCTCACCGCCCATGAGCAGGAAGAGCAGCGGCCAGGCCACATCGATCCTGAGCACTTCGCCCGAATAGGCCTCGGGCATGAAATTTTTT
>CAMWVJ010000085.1 GCA_947177645.1 uncultured Desulfovibrio sp. | reverse complement strand
GCCTATAAATAATCCTCTTTGCAGCGGTTTTGCGGCGCCCTGACGCCGCCCCACCAGCAGCCAAGAATCATCTCCATCATGAACTGGGATTGGGACAAGCTACAGGAAAAGCGGCAGCGCCAGCAGGGCGCCCAACGCCCGCCGCGCCGCCCGGAAGAGCCGGACGGCGACGACGTGGAGGCCGGCCGCGAAAAGCCGCGCAACCAGCGTTATCTGCTCAATGAAAGCCGCGGGGGCGGCCCCAATAACCCCTTTGAGCGCCTTTCCCGCTTCAAGCTGCCCAACGGGCGCCTTGTGCTGCTCATCGGCATCGCCGCGGTGGTGCTCTGGCTGCTCTCCGGCATCTATATCGTCAATCCCGACGAGCAGGGGGTGGTGCTCCGCTTCGGCCGCTATGACCGCACGGTGGACCCGGGCCCGCACTATGCGCTGCCTGCCCCCTTTGAAACGGTCTACAAGCCCCAGGTCACGCAGGTGCTGCGCAGCGAGGTGGGCTTCCGCTCCGTGGGGCAGTCCGCCACCTTCCAGCAGGGCCAGGTGCGCACCATCGCCGAAGAGGCCTCCATGCTCACTGGCGACGAGAACATCGTCAATGTCCAGTTCAGCGTGCAGTACAAGATCAGCGACCCGGTGCAGTATCTCTTCAACGTCAGCGCGCCCACGGCCCTCGTGCGCAATGCGGCCGAAGCCGCCATGCGCGAGGTCATCGGCAACAGCGAGATAGATTCCGCCATCACCGACGGCAAGCTCAAGATCCAGAGCGAGGCCACCCAGCTGCTCCAGCATATCCTCGACCGCTACGGCGCGGGCATCCAGATCATCGCGGTGCAGTTGCAGGACGTGCACCCGCCCAAGGAGGTCATTGACGCCTTCAAGGACGTGGCCAGCGCCCGCGAGGACAAGAGCCGGATCATCAACCAGGCCGAGGCCTACCGCAACGAGCTTTTGCCCAAGGCCCGCGGGCAGGCCGCGGCCATGAAGAACCAGGCCGAGGCCTACAGCGCCACCCGCGTGCGCCACGCCGAGGGCGACGCCGAGCGCTTCGACGCCCTGCGCGTGGAGTATGACAAGGCGCCCAAGGTGACAAAGCAGCGCCTTTATTACGAGACCATGGAAGACATCCTCGCCGGTTCCGGCGAAAAGGTGCTCATGGATGGCGCGGCGGCCTCCAAGGCGCTGCCGTATCTGCCGCTCCCGAGCCTGAGCGCGCCGAGGCTGCCCGAGGCGGCGAGCACCGAGCGCCGCGCCGCGCCCGAAGTGCGCCAGCAGGCGCAACCGGCCCCCGGCGCCTCGGCCGCGGCCCCCGCAGGAGAACGGCCATGAAAAAGAACCCCTTTCTCCTCGTGGTGCTCATCCTCGCGCTCGCGGCGCTCGGCAGCCAGTGCTTCTTCACTGTGCACCAGACGCAGAAGGCGCTGGTGCTCCAGCTCGGCGAGCCGCTGCCCGAGGTCTACGGCCCGGGCCTGCATTTCAAGCTGCCCTTCGTCCAGAACGTGGTCTATTTCGACTCGCGGGTGCTCGATTACGAGGCTCGCTCCCGCGAAGCCTTCACCGTGGACAAGAAGGCCATCGTGCTCGACAACTACGCCCGCTGGCGCATCATCGACCCGCTCCAGTTCTACCGCACCATGCGCACCATACCCGGCGCGCAGGCCCGCCTCGACGACGTGGTGTATTCGCAGCTGCGCGCGCTCGTGGGCGCCTACACGCTGACGCAGGTCGTTTCCTCGCACCGCGCCAACATCATGAAGGAAGTGACCGACAAGGTCTCGGAGCTCATGAAGCCCTTTGGCGTGGAGGTGCTGGACGTACGCATCAAGCGCACCGACCTTCCGCAGGAAAACCAGCGCGCCATCTTCGAGCGCATGCGCGCCGAGCGCGAGCGCCAGGCCAAGCAGTACCGCTCCGAGGGCGAGGAGGAATCCACCCGCATCCGCTCCGACGCCGACCGGCAGCGCGCCCTCATCCTCGCCGAGGCGGCCCGCGAGGCGCAGGTGGAACGCGGCCGCGGCGACGCCAAGGCGGCCGCCACCTATGCGGGCGCCTACAGCAAGTCGCCGGATTTCTACGCCTACCAGCGCTGGCTGGAGGCCATGCGAAAATCCTTCAAGGATAACAGCAAGATGGTGCTCACCAACGAAGCGCCGCTGCTCAACCTGCAACAGTAGCGGCGTCAGGAGTTCTGGCATGTCTTCATTTGCGGAAATATATGGCCGTATCACCCTTGCGACCAATTGCCGGACGCAAATGGAACTGGCGGAAGTGCTCGACATCCGCCAGTCCAGCATTTCTGACGCCAAGCGGCGCAATTCCGTGCCGGGCGACTGGTACATGAAACTTTTTGAGAAGTTCGGCCTCAATCCCGACTGGCTCAAACAGGGCATGGGCCCCATGTACCTGCGCACCGAAGAGGGCTATGCCCCGCAGGATGCGCCGGCCTTCCTGGCGGAAAACACCGCCGTCTACGGCGACGACCAGGCCAAGCACCTCGTGTGCACCGAATTTGCCATGCCCGCCGTCTGGGACGACGCCGGCGACCGGCCCGAATTCACGCCGCAGGGCAAGATCTCCCTGCCGCTTTCCCTCGTGCGCCCGGGCGTGCTCGTGTTCCGCATGCGCGGGGTCAACATGGCCCCGCTCATCTCGCAGGGGGCGCGCTTCGGCGTGGACACGCGGGAGAACGCCGTCACCTCCGGCAAGATCTACGCGCTGTTCGCGCCCAACGAGGGCCTGGTGCTCCGCCGCATCTTCCTTGACGGCGCGCAGACGGGCTATCTGCTGCGTTCGGAATCTCCCGAATTCCCGGAGACGGTGCTCGCGCCGGAGCTCCTGCGCCAACGGCTCCTCGGGCGCGTGGTCTGGACGCTGCAGGAGTTCTAGCATGGCGTCGCCGCTCTTCCGGCACATCCTGCTCCCTGCGCCCGCCGCGCACGGGAGCCTTGCGGCGGCGCGGCGCCCGGCTGACCTGCTCGCCCTGATCCTCGCCTGCGCGTTGCTTCTGGCGGCCTGCGGCAGCGCGCGCACGGCCAAGGCGCCGGACATGGCCGACCCGGCCGAAGAGGCTCTGGCGGCTGCCTCCACCGCCGCCGCCAACGAGGCAAGGCCTCATACCGGAACTCTTGCAGCGGGCGTGGCAGCCGGAGAAGTCGCGCCCTGCTGGCAGCCGCTGGCCGCGCGCCTTGTGGCCGACGGCCTTTCCGGCCCGAGCGTGGACGCCCTGCTGGCTACGCTCGCGCCCACGCCCACACAGTCGCCCATGGGCCGCAAGATCCGCGAGCTGTACCGCCGCCGCTTCCTGCCGCGGCCGGCCACGGCCAAGCCCGCGCCCCAATATTACAAGAGCGTGGTCACCGCGGCCAATGCCGCGCTCTGCCGCGACTTCATCGCCGCGCACGAGGGCGCCTTTGCCGCCGCGGACGCGCGCTACGGCGTGCCGCCGGCCATCGCGGCCTCCCTGCTCTTTGTGGAGACGCGCCTTGGCAAGGTGCTCGGCGATGTGCCGGAAAACGCCTTCTACACCCTCGCCAGCATGGCGGTGAGCACCAGGCCCAAAGACATCAGCCAGTGGCTCCCGCAACTGCCCGGCTATGAGAAGCACATGCCTTGGCTCACGGAGACCCTGCACAAGCGCGCCGACTGGGCCTATAAGGAAACCAGGGCTCTGGTGCAGCACCTGCTCCGCGACCGCATCGCCCCCGAGAGACTGCCGGGCTCCATTTACGGGGCCGTGGGCCTGTGCCAGTTCATGCCCTCCAACATTTCCACCTATGGCGCCGACGGCGACGGTGACGGCCGCGTGGACCTCTTCACCGCGCCGGACGCCATCGCGAGCCTCGCCAACTACCTTGCCCGCCACGGCTGGAAGGCCGGGCTCTCCCGTGAACGCCAGCACGCCCTGCTCATGACCTACAATCACTCCCGCACTTACGCCAATACCATCCTCGCCCTGAGCGATCTCGTGGCCCAGGTCCCGGCGCCGGCCGCAGCGGTTCAAACATCTTCGGTTTCGGGGGGCAGGCCATGAGTGCAAGCCGCATCGTCATCACCGGCATGGGCGCCGTCACGCCGCTCGGCATCGGCGTGGCCGACTATTGGCGCGCGCTCATCGAAGGCGAGTGCGGCGTGGACGCGCTCACGCGCTTTGACGCTTCCCTGCTTCCCGTGCGCATCGCCGCCGAGGTGCACGACCTCCCCGAAGATGACCTCCCGCGCGCCGTGGCCCGCAATGCCGCGCGCTTCATGCGCTATGCCTTCGTGGCCGGCGTGGAGGCGCTCGCCCAGAGCGGCCTTGACATCGCGGGCGCCCCCGAAAGGGTGGGCATCACCATGGGCACGGCCCTTGCGGGCATCGCCGAGGCCAGCGCCGGCGAAGCGGCCTTTCTCGGCAGCAAGACCGGCAAGGTGAGCCCGCACTTCGTGCCCATGATCATCGGCAACATGGCGGCGGCGCATCTCGCCATCCATTACGGCATCCACGGCCCGGGCATGACGCTGGAAACCGCCTGCTCCGCCGGGGGCGACGCCATCATGACCGCCGCCATGCTGCTCAGGGCCGGCGAGGCGGACGCCATGCTCGTGCTCGGCGGCGAAAGCATCCTCTGCCCGAGCGTGGTCTCGAGCCTCGCCCAGGCGCGCGCCCTCTCCCGGCGCAACGACGCGCCCAAGGCGGCCTCCCGCCCCTTTGACCGCGACCGGGACGGCTTCGTCATCGGTGAGGGCGGTGGCGCGCTCGTCCTTGAGATGCTGGCGCATGCGCGGGCGCGCGGTGCCCAGGTGCTCGCCGAGCTGGCCGGCTGGGGCAACAGCCTTGACGCCCACCACATCACCGCACCCGACCCCACGGGCGAAGGCGCTGCCGCCTGCATGCGCGCGGCCCTGCGGCGCGCCGGGCTTGCGCCCTCGGCCATCGGCTATGTCAACGCACACGGCACCTCCACGGGCCTGGGCGACATCGCCGAGACCGTGGCCCTCAAGAAGGTTTTTGGCGGCATTGACACGGCCCCGCCCGTGAGCTCCACCAAGGGCGCCACCGGGCACCTCATGGGCGCGGGCGGCATCACCGAGATCATCGCCTGCATCATGGCCCTGCGCGAAGGCATCCTGCCCCCGACCCTCAACCTCGACACGCCCGACCCACAATGCGACCTCGACTATGTGCCCCGCACGGCGCGGGAAGCGCGGGTGGACGCGGCCATGTCCAATTCGCTGGGCTTCGGCGGCCAGAATTCGAGCATCATTGTCACGCGCCCCGCTGAGGAGACCGCCTCATGACGTATACCTATGACGTGGAGCAGTTCCGCGACAATTTTGAGCATGAATTCACCTGGCTGAACGGCTTTTTGCGCAATGTGGGCCGCTTCGGCGACCGGCCGGCCCTGTATTCGCCCGAGGATGACCGCCGCTGGACCTACCGCGAGCTCAATGCGGACGCCAACCGGCTCGCCCATGCCCTCAAGGCCGATGGCGTCGGAAAGAACAGCGTCATCATGTACATGCTGTTCAACAGCCCGGAATTCGTGTTCGCCTACTTGGCCGGGCACAAGCTGGGCGCCATCGGCTGCCCGGTCAACTACCGGCTCTCCGCCGGTGAGCTCGCCCTGCTCATCGATGACAGCGAGCCCGCGGTCTTCATCTATGACGCCGCCTTCGCCCCGGTGGCGGAACAGGCCCTCGCCATGGCTGCCTACACGCCGGGGCGTATCGTGCTGGTTTCCGAGAGTGCGGAGCCGCAAGGCGCCCCCGGCGCGACCGCCTATGCCGACTATGTGGCCGGGCAGCCCGAGACCGACCCCGCACACGGGCACCGCAAACATATCTATGACGAGACCACGCGCCTCTACACCTCGGGCACCACGAACCGGGCCAAGGCCGTGCCCATCAACGACATCAACGAGGTGCTCTCGGCCCACGACGTGCTCATGCACTTCCCGCTCAACGCCAATGACCGCACCATGAACATGACCCCCTGGTTCCACCGCGGGGGTCTGCAT